>NZ_RCOO01000096.1:0-4190 GCF_003987485.1 Spiroplasma endosymbiont of Megaselia nigra | reverse complement strand
ATAAAAGAATAGAAACAAACAATGAAACTAAAAATTTTTTAATTGAAAGAGATAATGAGATATTTAAATTATATCAACAGGGAAAAATATTACAAGGATATAAGGTTGTATCAAAAATACCAAAAACAATTAAAACAGAAGATGGAGATATACCTTTAAAAAGACGAAGATATGTTAAAAATGATGAAGAAAAAAAAGAAAATATAAATCGTTATCCTTTAGATGAAGAATTAGGTTTAAAAAAATACCAAAGAAATGAACAAAATTTAATAAATAAAATTAATTCATTTTTAGGCGATGGAAAAAGATATAAAGATATTTTAGATACTGTCGAAAATGCTAATATTAGTGAAAGAACAATATCTAATATTTTTAAAAATGCAGATTTAGAAGAAACCGATTACATTAGTAATAAAAATAACAATAAAATTAAAATTTCAAATAATGTTTTATATATTCAAATTGATGGGGCTTTTGAACCAATGCGAGAAAATAAAAAAAGAGTTGAAAATAAAATATTTGCTTCAACTATGCATGTTGGTGTTGATGAAGAAAAATCAACAAAAAACAGAAAAAAAATGAAAAAGAAAAAAGGCGTTTTTCAAATGATGAATAAAAATCATAAGAATAAAAATGATAAATCTAATATTGATAATTTTATTGATAAAATTTTTAAAACAATGGATAATTATGATATTAATGAAGATACTAAAATATTAATATTAAGTGATGGTGAAAAACAAATTAAAAAAATTTACAAAGCAGTAAAAGCAAAATATAAAAATAATACTGTATCATATAGTTTAGATAAATTTCATTTAGTAAAAAGATTTAAAGAATTATTCCCAAATCGTAAGAAAAACCGAATTCATAGATTAAAATATAAATTATCAAAAATATATTTTTTTACTGGAAATTATGAAGCATTATTAGATTTTTTAATGTGTCATTTGCCCTATGTTATTGATAATAAAAAGAAAATTTTATTAGAAACTATTGAATTAATTAAAAATAATAAAGAAGGAATTGAAAATCAAGCATTAGAATATAATATTGGTTGTCACATGGAAGGTGATATATCACACTACATTAAGGCAATTAAGGGGCGTGGCGCGAAAATATATTGTAAAGAAACATTTATCAATATGTTAATTGCTTCAATGTTAAGACTTAATAGTAAAACGAATGAAGAAAAAATTGATAAAACTAATAAAAATAAAGAAAAAATTGAATTTAATATATTTAATTTAAATCAATCTAAAAAGCAATTTTTATCTTTATAAAAAATAAAAAACCTTTTAAAATTAGTAATAACTTTAAAAAGTATTTTTTAGTGTGTCAAAATTCATAATTTTATAAATTATTTCTTCAATTAAAAATTATTTTTTTTAAAAAGTTGAATTTTTTATAAATTTTGTTATCATTTAGTCATAAGCGAAACTTAATTTGTTTCTAATTACTTAATTTTATTAAAAACCTCAAAATAATGTATACTACCAAATTCCAAACTGTTGGTATTGTTGTACCAGATAACCAAGTTGCTTGGTATCAAAAACTAGGTTTTGAACCACAAGATTTATATTTTAACACTTATGTAATGTGCATTACTCACAAGAATAATGTTTTCTTAAATAAAGGGGAAAAGAAAAAGTAGAATGATTCTACTTTTTCTTTTCCCCTTTTAGAAATTTATTCATTTTCTTCTACTGTAATTACTTTTTCAGCAAGAGCATGGGCCATTCGAAATGGTTTATTATGCCCAGGTAACACATGTCATTTTGCATCTAAATTAGTAATGCGACGTAATTCAGTAATAAAGTAATTATCATTACACATAGCTCCGGTATAACCGGGACTTGTTTTATCAGGCATTAAACTAGCACCAGTTGTCACTAAATTTAGCGCTTTAATTCTTAACATTTGAGTTCCCGCGGTATGACCAGGAATATGAAAAACTTCAATGTGATAACCAATTTCTTCAACAACAGTATCACCACTTAAAGCAACAATGTTTGTTAATGGATAATTAATTCCTGGACCTAAAATTGCACCTGTCTCATCGTCAACCTTATGTTGCGACAATAATCGTAAATCAATTTTTTGAATATAAATTTTTAAATCTGGATATTCTTTTAAAACATTATCAAGGCCATCATAATGATCAATATGCCCATGTGTAATAAATAATGCTTTTAAGGTTAATTTTTTTTGTTTAATATATTCAATTGCTCTTCTTGTTGCATTTGATGCATCAATCATAATTGCCTCATTTTGATTATTAATAATTAAATAAACATTTTGGTTATCATATGTTGCATCTACAAAGTTTTTCATTTTTGCCATAAGTTTTTCTCCTTTATGAAACAATTCTATTGATCTGCTGCGGTAAACTCTTCAATAAAATAAGAGTTTTTTTCAATATAATTTAATAAATCTTCAATTAAAAATAAAATGTCATTAATATTATCATGGTCAAATCCCTTAATTTTATTAATATTCATCATATATAATTTTTGAATTAATTCATGTCCGTCATCTTGATGAAGAATTCGATAACCAAACCAACGGGCAATTCCTAATGCTGCCCCTCCTAAAATATGACTTAAAAAAGGATTAATATTAGGATTCTCAAGATGTTCATCATGAAAAGTTGTTCGAATAAAATTGGTTTTAGTTATTTCCGAAATAATGGTTAATAATAAATTAGCATAATCAGTAATAGCAATTATATTTTCCCCATAAGCTTGGATTTCATCATCAATTTTAACAAAAAAATTCATAATCCCTTTATATAAAGCTTTGAAAGAAACAACATCTTTTAAAGCAATATTAGGAATTAAATCTTGATAACGTTCAAAAGCAATCTTTGTTCCTCATACAGCAGTTGAATAAATACTTTCAAAAACTTCTTGCGATGGGCGATATCATTTAAAACGTAAAATAATTTTAGGATCAACAGTCCCAGTTTCTTCTGCTAAAACCTTTTGGGTCAAAGCCATTGCTGTTTTATAATTTAAAGTTGCATCCTTTTTTGCTAATATTTTAATTAAATATTTTTTCTCCATAAATTTTATATCATCCTTTTGCTTTCAATTAATATTATTATAACATTTTTCCCTAAAAAAGTCTTATTAACAAAATAAAACACAATTTAAATTTTTTTAATACTAGACTTTTATTAATAACTCCAAAGAAAAAACCCTTTGAAAAGGGTTTTTATTGTTTTACTTTAAAATCAAAGAATGAATTAATTAGTAAAAGCAAAATCACGAACACTATAACGAGTTTTACCAGTAAAATCATTAAAATTCTTTTTATAAGTAATAGTAATTGCTGTAAAGTTTTCAAGATTAAATTCAGTATTTAATTTTTGTGCTAAATCATTTCATACTACACATTGCACTTCTTCACCATTATCTAAAACTCAAAATTCACATAAATCTCTTATTTGTCCATCTTTACTAGTAACTGTTTTTAATTGCGGTTGTTTTGATGCTAATAAAAACTTTTCATCGTTAATAAATTGTTCATTTTTTTTATTAAATCTGTGTTGTGGTTTATTATTATACATTCTTGCTGCCCCCCTTTCTTATTCAAATGAATATCTAAAATCATACTTTAAATTTTAAAAATAAAAAAAGGAAGATTTATTATATTGTCATATGAACAACAATATTATATCATTAAATTTTTTTTAAAGAGATTATTTTGTAAAAGATTATCCATTTTCTTTGCTATTAATATTGTCTTTTTGCTTTTTAGGCTTTAATTTCTGAGCACATCATTTTTTAACATAGTAAAGTGGATAACCACTTAACATGCCACCTAATACAAGTAAACAATTTCATAACTCTCACATATTATGAGTATTTTGTGCATAATAATACATTGCTAAGATTGAACCAATAAAAGTAATCAAACAATAGACTGCACCCATTTTAGTAAGTACTAATAAAAAGTATTTACTATTTTTTTTATTATATCTTTTTCTTTACGATTTGAATATCATGTATTTCATTTTATAACATCTTGTATATATTCTTCATGTGAATTATATATTTTATTATGGATTGTAGCTTTCTTAAGTAATGAATGAAAACTTTCTATAACAATATTATCTGCACAGTGGTATTTTTTACCCATTGAAATTATAATACCGTTAGAGACACATTTATAGTGATAAATAGCGG
>NZ_RCOO01000095.1:0-4205 GCF_003987485.1 Spiroplasma endosymbiont of Megaselia nigra | reverse complement strand
TTTTAACATTACTCTTTCTTTAAAAGTAAAATGATGCTTTGTTTTATCCATTTTAAAAAATCCTTTCTTTTATATACAAAGTTAATTATATAGTTTTTTGAGGTTTTGGGCGAGCGGTTGATTTTCTTAAATTTTTGTGATAAAATGACTTACAAGTTAAAAAAAGTTTTGAGATTCTTTCAAATAAATTTGGGAACCTTTATAAAATTCTTCGCTTAACGCTTAGAATTTTTCCCAAGCATTTTGAAAAGCGCGGCAAAAGTTTTTTTAAACTTTAAGGCATTTTTCACAAAATTATGAAAATCACCGCGAGCCCAGATTTAGTACAATATAATTACAATAATAATCATTTAAATAACTTCTTTTCTAAAATAGAAACATTTAAAAATACTTGACTTGCATATATATCTATATATAATGTTAATTGGTATTGGTAAAAAAAAGTTTCAAGACAAAGAAAGGAAATATATAAATGAAAAAACTTTTAAGTTTATTAAGTGTATTAACAATTAGTGGCACTGCTGTACCAACAACAATTGCTGCTAGTCCTTATCAAAAAGAAAAACAAGAAAATAAATTAGAAAATTTTAATTTTAATAGAGTAAAAAGGCAACATCAAACAGATATATCTACTTATGTTACGCAAACTAATCTAGGAACAATAAGACAGGGGGCAAATGGAATATCTGATTTACAAATTTTAAATGCTTTTGTGCGAGCAAATCCTAATTTACCAACAGAATTAAGATTAACAAATCAAAGAGATAGAATAATACATGTTGTAGCAAATTATGGGGATAGAGCTATTATTGATGCTCGCGGAGCTTTATATACAGGTACTGTTCAAGTAATTTTTAATGGGGGACAAATTCCATCAGAAGAAAATTATTCATTTGGTCTAAATTCAAATTGAAGTAGCAGATTAAATTTATCTACCCAAAATCTAAATATTAATTTAAATATTCTTAATCAACGCCCAAATGAAAGAAACATTATACAAGCTTTTATGTTTAATAATCAAAATTTACCACTTGAATTATCAAATATATTAAGGGTTTCAAATATAAGAAATGGGGGAGCTAGAATTTATGTTCCAGAAGGAAATTTTAGATACTATGGATCAGTTCAAGTTGAAATTAATGAAGGAAGAAATTATATATTTCCGCAAGAAATAAGTTGATAATTTATTTTTTTAATAAAATTAACAAACTTTATAAAAAATAGAAGAGAAATATATGAAAAAAATATTAACTATTTTAGGTACAATCACTTTAACTAGGAACAAGTACAACAAGCTTAGTGGCTTGTAATAAACCACAAGAATATACAAAAGAACAATTAGATAAATTAAAAGAAAAATATAAAATAAATACAGATAAGCAAGAAATCAAAGACAATTTAGAATGAATAGCACCGCAAGAATCTCCATTTAATGAAGTAGATAATAAATATTATTTTGTTGTTTGATTAGATGACAAAGAAAATAACTGAAAAATTATTAAATTAAAAAATGATATAGATCTATATGAACCTTCAAAATGAAAACTTGATGAATCTAGTAATTATTATTTAGGAATGGGAAGAAATGGTATATATATTAGAAATATATCAGGCTTTATTAAATATGCAAAAACTTTCAATAATGGTGATAGTGATTCATATTTTAAAGTTTATCGTTGAAATATTAATACAGATTTTCCTAATTTAGTTGTTGATTCTAAAACTGGCGAAATAAACGTTGAAGATGAATAAATATAAAAACTCATTTAATTAATTAAATGAGTTTTTATATTTCTAATGTAATTAATGATAGTTTTTCATTATTTCTATTAAATAATTCTAAATTATTAATATTAATTTCTTCTTTTATAGGTGGATAAAAAAATATTATACTATTTGATTGTTTTAAAAAATCAACAACCGCAACATTTGAATAAGAATTTTCATCTTCAATTCCATTTTTATACAAATATCAAGTGTCATCTTTGATTAATTGCAGATATGTATTTCTATCTTTACCACTAACTTTGGTTCCAATAGGACAACTTTTAATTAATTCTAAATTTATATCTTTTCCTGCAATAATTTTTTCATTTGGTTTTTCAATAAAAATATTTATATCATAATTTCCATAACCTCATATACCCGATATTTCAATTTGATTTAAAATAAATATTTTTTTATCATAAGTTATTTTAATATTATCTTCAACTAAATTTTTACCCATATTTGTTCAAGCAGTATTAGAATAAACTAATTTATCTTGTTTCGAAAAATAGTTTAAATATTCTTCTATTTTGTTATTAGAAACAATTAAATTAGTTAAATATTTGCCATATTCACCATCTGATAATTTAACTTCTGCCGGAATAAGAGAAGAGATGTTATTTGTTTCTAATTCATTTGTTATTGATAATCAATTAAAATAATTTGCTTCTAATTGATAAATAGGATTTTCTGAAATATTTTTATTTTTTAAAGTTACTGTAATTTCATTATTTTTGTTGTTATTAACATTTCTTTGTTGTTTTAAATTTCAATCTGTAATTTGACCTGTTTTAGGCGAAATAAAGGGTGTGTTTGGTTCATTTGTTCCATCTCAACGATAAACTTTAAAATATGAATCACTATCACCATTATTGAAAGTTTTTGCATATTTAATAAAGCCTGATATATTTCTAATATATATACCATTTCTTCCCATTCCTAAATAATAATTACTAGATTCATCAAGTTTTCATTTTGAAGGTTCATATAGATCTATATCATTTTTTAATTTAATAATTTTTCAGTTATTTTCTTTGTCATCTAATCAAACAACAAAATAATATTTATTATCAACAGTAATAAATGGTTTTTCACTTGCATAAACTTCTTCTCAATAATTTATTGGTGTTGGTGGAGTATAACCACCACTAAAATTAAAATATGATGAATTTAGTTGAACTTTGCAGTCTTCAAATTTTCAATATCCAGTTTCTTCCTCTCTTGGATTAGATATTAATTCAAAATAATAAGGAGAAAATAATTTAATATCATCATTATAACCCTTATTAATTGCGTATTTACTATATGTATAATTTGATAACATATAAATAATTTGTTTAAACATTTTTACAGCACTATCATTTAAAGATTTATAATTATCTAATTTTCAATTTTCAAATAATCCATCAATTACATCTTCTGGTTTTTGTCCTTCAAATTTTTGGCGTAATATAGCAGATTTATTGATAGGATTTCCTTTTTCATCGTATTTTGCCTCTTGAAATTTACGATCATAATTATAACGATATGTTAAATAATTTAATAAAACAATATTTAATTTTTTAATACCTAATAAACCTAAAATATCTTTTCCTTGAATGTAATTTTTGGCAATACTTCAAGGCAAAAAACTTTCAGTAAATCAATATTGAAATATTCTTAAATTAGGATTTGTTTCAATAGGCATTGATAGTAAAGGTACTAAACTAGCATTTTCAACAATTGATGATGGGTAGGAATAAACACCATTAACATTACCCCAACATTTGATATTACAAAATAACATTGATTTAGGATATTTAATTTCAATGCCAGTAAATACTGTGTCTTCGGACAATGATTTTTGTAAAACTAAATGAATACTATTTTGATTTTTTCATTTAAAGTCAGTTATTTTTACTAAATGCATCGATTTAATAACATTAATACCATCAGGTGTATAAGTTCGTTTATATTCTTCAATGATATAGCATTCATTTTTATTGTCTTCGGTAATTTGTTCATTGATAGATACTATTTTTAAGTCATAGGATTCTAAAAATTCTTTGTCTTGTTTTGAAATATCATTAAGTAAAATATCTTTTTCGTCAATCATTACATAACTTGTGCCATTATCTTGTAATGTGGTGTTTTGTTGTATTTGTAATTTAAAATTAAAGTCACTAATTTCATAGCCAATAATTTTAATATATTCATCTTTGTCAATAAAACCTATTTTAACGCTATTTTGAGAGTAGTTTAAAGTTGGTTTTTGCTTTGTCTTAACAAGATTATTAATTTTATAAATATATAAGGTTCTAGCACGGTCTTCACTAAATAATTGTTCTAAATCAGGGTCACTATATTGTGATTGATTAGCAAAGTCTAATGGAATACTATCAATTGAATAATCAATTGGTTCATCATTTTCTGCTAATTGTGCTAACATTTTTTCAGAT
>NZ_RCOO01000094.1:0-4233 GCF_003987485.1 Spiroplasma endosymbiont of Megaselia nigra | reverse complement strand
AGTTTTCATTCTTTATTAAAAAAAGCAACAATTCATAACAATATTTACTTATCGCATGACGAATATATTAATGATGTTAAAAAATGAAATAAATGATATTCAAGCCGCAAAGAAAAGGATATAATAAATAAAAGTTTATAAACCTTTTTTACTAATACTTACTTTTTGGGGTGCACTCTAATTTACCAGCAAAAGGCGAAATAATCATAAATGGTGCATCAATAAATCCACATATAAAACTTCTTAAAGATAATAAAGAAATTAGCGAATGTAAAATTTATGAAACAATTAAGGAAAATGAAGCAATTATTATTAATACAACTATCGAAAATCAAAAAATTATAAAAGTTATTAAAGATAAAAACAATAAAATTAAACAAGAAATTAATATTTATGAAAAACAAGATTTTAATTTAAATACATTTTTTACAATACCAATCGGAGAATATAAAATTAAATACTTTAATGATTTACCAACATCAAAATTAGCAGGGAGTTTAGAAATAAAATACTATGAAGAATATTTATCAGTCTAATTATCTTAATATTAATATTTTTTCACAAATTAATTTAACCCTTAAAGATAATAGTATTGTTGAAAAATATAATATTCATGAAGATATCTATGTTTTACAAGTTTCAAAATTTACATTAAGTAAAAATAATATAAACGCCGTTATTGGTGATTATGTTTATATAACTAATGATATTAATCAAAAAATATATTTAGGAATAATAACAAATATTGAAAATATTGAAGAAAATAAATTTTGCATAGTTAATTGTAAACCAATAATTGGTATTTTATATTTTAAAATATTAGTTAAAAATAGAATAAATGAACTTGCTTGGAATGATTTATATACATTTTCTGACCACTATTTTAATCAAGATAGTTTTTTAAAAGAATTTTGAAAAAATAACTTAATATGAACTAATAAATCAGATAATAGCAAATATACATTTATACAAGATAATCAATCAGAAATAAGTTTTTTTGATTTTTATAAAATTATTTATAACCAAACAAGAAATTATTTATCTTTTGAATTAAATATTAAAAATAAAAAAATTAATATAACTTTTAATTCACCGAATAACGAGGCATATTATTTAAAAGATAATATTAATGATATTTATAATTTAAAAATAGATGATTTTTATAAACAAGCAATTAATAAATTAGATATTTATGATGAAAATAATAACTTTAAAGAAAGCTGATATTTACTTAAAAATAATGAAATCATTAATAAAGAAATATTAGATAAGATTTTAAATACCTGAAATAATAAGGTTTCCGCACAAGTAATAGAAATTACAGTTGAGGGTAAAAAAATAACATTAGATTTAATTAAAAATTCCCCAATTGGTACAAAAACATTTGGAAGTGATAGAACTACATATTTGCAATTAGTAGAAGATAATATATGATATTTGTATCAAAATAATATTGAAGATGAAAAATCTTATTCAAATATTGCGGTTGCTAATTTTTTAAAACAATCTAATAAAATAATTTTTGCTTTTCCAAATAATGAAAATACTTGAAATGAAATAGAAAAATATAATATTTTTAATTGAAATGAATTTTTAGAATTAGAAAAATTTATAACAGAACCGCAAACAGAATTAGAAAATTTAGCAGATGTTAAAAAATATATTGAAAATATTAAAAATAAAAAAGATATTAAAAGTAGAATTTTACCAATTATAAATAAAACTGCTAAATTAGATAAAAAAATTAATATATTTGATTATGCTAAACAAGAATTAGAACAAAGCAAATATTCACATTCAATAGAATTTGATATTAATAAAAACACAAATATTTTAGATTTAAACAAAATAAAATTAGGCGATAAATTTATTTTATATTTTAATAACAAAGAATATGAAACAATATTATCCGCAATTCAATATGAAAATAACAAAAACACCATTCATTTAATATTCGGAAAAGCAAGAATTAATTTTATTGATATGTTAAAAACAAAAAATATTTAATTTTAATTAATTACAATATCATTTTTAAATTTCTATTATTTTATAGTAATGCAATAAGTTTATTATATAATTAATTTGAGGTAATAATATTAATGAAAATATGTTATGACATTAAAAAAATATTAGAATTAAGTTATGAAGAATATTGAAATTATTTAATTAAAAAATATGGTAAGGTTAATGGCGATTATTTTTTAACTTCAGAAATGAAAAGTATTAATAATAAAATTAAAAAAGGAAATGATGGTTTGTGCATTCATCATATTGATGAAGATAAAGCAATTATGTTGTCAACGCCAGAATTTGCAAGAAAAAGCCCATTTGATTATCAAAAATCAGATCGTTTAGTTTATTGTAATTTATTAGAACATTTAATTTTACATACAAAAATTTATTTTTTAAATCAAAATGAATCTCCTTCTCGTTTTGTTTTAAATTATATTTCGCAATTAATTAATATTTATAATGGAAAACAATATAGAAAAAAATACTACAAAAAAATAGCAGAAATTGTTTTGCCAGAAAAAGAAAACTTTATTGAATATTTAAAATATTTTATTAATAAATCAAAATGTTTAAATTATAAAATTATTTTAGATTTACTATAATTTTTATAAAAAATACGGTAATTAATTAAACAAATTGAATTTAATTATAATTTATAATAAGATATTGAAACACAAAATTATGGACATGTTCAAAATTAGAAATTATTATTTAATATTTTCTTTATTTTTAAATTAAATCTAAAATATTATTGTGTGTAAGAATCATTAAAACATAAAATAATTGTTTTTTATTATAAAACTATAATTATTATTCAATATTTTTGGCTATCATAAGAATATTTAATTTAATAATATTAAATATATTTTATAGACATTATTGATTGTCTTTTTTATTTGACATTATATTTTAATGACGGTATGATGACACACGACCAAATGAGGTGAATAAAATTGGCAGTCGTAGGAAAAACATTTAATAACCATAATATTGAAGCAGTAGATGGGGCAAACATACAAAATTATTTTTTATCAAATAATTCAGAAGACAAAGTAGGAATTATTAAAAATAATGACAAATTACTTTATACGCAAAATAATAACAAAATAACTTTTAACCAAAACTATATTTTAATTTATGGCAGATTATTAGAAATTGAAGAAAATACAGAAATAGAATTAATTCAACCCAGCAATCCAAACGAAACTTATTACGGATATGTAATAATAAAAGTTAATTTAGGACAATCTGATCCAGTTAATTTAGAAATTAAATATAATAACGGTTCAAGCCCAAATTTACAAAATGACAATCTAATTAATAAAGAAAATGGCATTTATGAAATAGCATTAATTAGTTATCAAACAACATCAAATAATATTACAAATATTAAAGAATTATTAAATTACATTGAAATTAATCAATTAACTAAAAATATAAATGAAATTAAAAACATTAAACAAGAATACGAAAAAATAAATAACGAAATAAATAATACAGATAAAAATGCGAAAAATGTAGAAACAGAAATAAATCGTCAAATTGCTGATATTAGAGAAAAGTATCGTTGAAAAGGTTAAAAGGAGAATATTTTATAAATGGAACAAATCGTTGAAATTATTGCAATTATATTATCAATATTTACTGGTGGTGGTGCTGGCACAATAGCGATGTGATTAAATAAAAAAAATAAAAACATTAAAGAACAAAATACCAGTTTACAAAAAGAAAATGAAAATATTAAAAGCGAATTAAAAACAATCAACAAAGAAATAGCAAATATACAAAATATAAACAATATTTATATTAAAGAATTTAACAAATTAAAAAGCGAAATTAAATTATCAATTTTACGAATTGAAACAAAACTAGATATTATGACTGTTAATTTCAACAACAAATTATCAAACAATAACGAAATAAATATCAAACATAAACAAGGAGATAAAAAAAATGAAAAATAAAAAAATTAAACTATTCTTTTTAAGAATACTATACTGAACTATTCACGGATTAACACTAGGAATACCCGCATTACTATAGACTGCACCCCAAAAAGTAAGTATTAGTAAAAAAGGTTTATAAACTTTTATTTATTATATCCTTTTCTTTGCGGCTTGAATATCATTTATTTCATTTTTTAACATCATTAATATATTCGTCATGCGATAAGTAAATATTGTTATGAATTGTTGCTTTTTTTAATAAAGAATGAAAACT
>NZ_RCOO01000093.1:0-4273 GCF_003987485.1 Spiroplasma endosymbiont of Megaselia nigra | reverse complement strand
AAATTTATTTTTTTTTAAAAAATGGTTGCAATTTAATAAAAATATTTTATTATTAACTTAGCAAGATATAAATTTGCCGTTTGTATCTACACAACGCCTAATTAATCTGATAACCACAAATCAAAACGAGATTGACCACTAGTTTCATAAGCAATTTTGTCATTAGTTTTTGTTGTAACTTTAAATTTAACATTTGTAAAACTTAATTTAAAGTCAACAGCATTTATAATTTGTGTTAAGTTAAGAATATTATTTTCATCAATAATTGCCCTAAAATTTTCTCACTTACCATCTTGCCCAGGAGTTTTAAATTGTAATTTAACTGTTCCGGCACTCATTGTAACATCATTACTTTTTAACTCAGTATTACTTATTCCAAAATCACGTAAAATATTAGAACCAGCATAATTCATTAATTGTGGACCTAATAAAAACTCAATTTTAGGAAGAGAACTAGTGACAATTATACTAATCCCTTGTCATGTATATGGCTGAACAAGATTTGTGTTAACAGCATCAATTCCTTTGTCACCTTTTGCAGCAAAAATATCTAAAATACTTCCAATTAATAAAGTTAGTTTTAAACTAAGTAAACTTTTTACTTTACTTTGGTTAATTTCACCAGCAAAAAGTATTACATCTAATGATAATCGATATTTACTATCCGTTTCTTTGTAATCACTTCGATAACCAGTTAAAGTATGAAATATTAAACTGTCTAAATTTGTATTAGTATTTTGATAAAAATACCCTGGTTCACCAAAAGCAACTTTAATATTTTCTTTTAAATTGGTATTAACTGGTGAGAATAAATATTGGATTAATGGCAGAACTGTATTATGTGTTGATTTAATTTTTTCTTTTCCTTCTTTAACAAATCATTGTAATAAAGCAATTAAATCAGGTGCCATATTATGTAAAAGGTCTTTAACTGTTCCTTTTCCAACAAAAGTTTTATTAAAAGAAATATCTTTATTAAGATAACCACTAATATCAAATTGTAAAGTCTTAAGATTTTCAGCAATAATATTTAATAGTGTGTCAAATTTTTCAAGAAAATCTGGTTCATTAATTTTAGTTAAATCAATCTCCATAATTTCTTTCTCTGGTAAAGACAATAAGCCAATAAAAGTATATAAATCAGCAAAAGTTATATTTACTTTTTTTACTAATAGCGGCAATGGTAAATTAATATTTTGTAATTTACTACTCATATTGTCAATTTTATTGACAGTATTTTTTAAAAGAATTAACTCATTTGTAACTCATTGAATTTTAACATTGAATTCTTCTTTATCTTTTTTTAAAATACTAACACTAGCAGTTCCATTAACAACATCTAAACCTTTTTTAGAGTCTTGTTGTTGTAAAATAGTTGACATATTAGCTTGTGCTATTTTTTCATCTGAATGATTATTATCAATAATCTTTGGTTGCACAAATGTTGCATCATTTTTAACAGCTAATTTATAACTGCCTAAATTAAGACGACTACTTAACATTGTTGCGAACTCCTCACTTGTTGCATTTGATGATGAAGCAAAAAATGGTGTTTTAACATATTGTGACAATTCGCGCTTAAGATTTTTAAGATTTGCATCTTTTTTTTTACTAGTACATGCTGTCATTAAAGCAGCATTTGACCCCACTAATGAAATAGCTCCTAAAAAGGCTAGTAACTTTTTCATTTTCTTTCCTCCTTATTGTAGTTTATTTTTAAATAAAACAAAATATAAACTAATATTTATTTAAATTATAGTTAAAAAACAGTATTGTTATTTAAATATAACAAAGTAACATATCTACCTCAAGCTAAAAAATTTATACAAAATTAATGTGCTCATTTTAGGTATGTTAATATTACTCTTTTACAATTTATTATGCAAACATTTAATATAACTAAATTAATCACGAATTACTAATTCATTTTGAAGTTTTATTACTTTTTCTGCTCCTAAAACTCGATCAGCAATTGCTAAAGCAAAATTCATTGTTGAACCAACTGAAGCCCCAGTAATAATATGACCATCAGTAATAGCAGCCATTTCATCATTATAAATTGCCTTTTCCATCCCTTCGATACATCCCGGATAACTAGTGGCTTCTTTATTGTCTAAAATTCCTAAATGTCCTAAAATTTGGGGTGCTGCACAAACTGCAGCAATTGTTTTTTGATCATTATTGGCTTTTAATAACCAATCTTTTAACATCTCATTTTTTGCAAGATTATCAACACCAATGCGACCACCTGATAAAATGAAACCATCATAATCTTCATATTTAATATCTTCAATTAATTTATCAGCCTTAATCGTAACATCATGGGATGAAACAACTTCTAATGCTTTAGTAATACTAATTAATTCTAGCTTAATGCCTCCTCGTCGTAACACATCAGTTGTAATAATTGCTTCGCCTTCTTCAAAACCTGTTGCTAAAAACAATGCAAATTTCATAAATAACACCTCCTTTCTCTTGGTAATTATAATATAATTTTATATAATTGTTAAGAAAAAAGGAAAAGGGTGTTATGCATGGGATTTTTCTCAAAAGTAGTTTATAAATTTCATCGGACAAAACATAAACAAAATAAAAAA
The DNA here is from genome assembly GCF_003987485.1 of Spiroplasma endosymbiont of Megaselia nigra. Lineage (NCBI taxonomy): Bacteria > Bacillati > Mycoplasmatota > Mollicutes > Entomoplasmatales > Spiroplasmataceae > Spiroplasma > Spiroplasma endosymbiont of Megaselia nigra. The sequence continues at coordinate 1,676 of NZ_RCOO01000093.1, read as the reverse complement.
TATTATTTATTAAAAAATCGTAAAGCATTAACTGTTAATAGTATTTCACAAGACATTAATATTCATGTGATTAAAACTTTTCGGGAAAAATTCACGAGTTTAATTCAACCAAATGATATCACAATGAAAGATGGATATTTATTACGGAAAGTACGTAGTTTTAATAGTTTTGGAATTTTTTATCAACTTGATGTTATTTTTTGCAATAAAAATTTTGAAGTTATTCAAACAATTCAAAATTTTGGACCACAAAAAATTAGTCATTATTTTCCACAATGTTATTTTGTCTATTGTCTTGCTCCTGGAATGATTAATTTTTTAAATATTAAACCAAACGATATTTTACGAATTATTTAATTTATCATTAATATTTTTAAAACTAAGTTATAATATAAATAATGTTATAGTTAAGGAGGAAAAACAATGGCAAAAATGAAATATGCAACAATTAAAATTAATGTGACATTCCAAAAAGTAATGATTTGAATTTCTGGGTTATGATTATTTATCTTAGCAATCTTAAATTCTTTTCCAAACGTTAATGTTAACACAAAACTTTTTGTTCACAATAATAATGGTGATAATGGTGCAATTATTTTGATTACAGCTTTCTTATTTATCTGTGTTGCAACCTTTATTCGTCATAAAATTGCTAAATTAGTTGCCGGAATTATTTTTATTACTATTGCCATTATTGGAATGATTGGTGCAATTATTACTTCAACAAAAGAAGTTTCAACATGAGTAATTGTTGTTGGTGAATTAATTGCTCTAATTGGTGCTTTAATATGATTATTAGAAGGAATTGGAGCAATTCGTGTTAATAAAACAAACACAGCAAGTACAACAAGTAATAACAAGTAATTATTATAAAAAATGTTTAACTAAATTTAGTTAAACATTTTTTATTTATGAACATTATTCAAGATCAAGTTCTTCCTCTTCTGCAGCAATCACTTCACTATAAAATTTTCCTAATGATTGATTTTTATTATGACGGTCTTCTTGTTTGCCTTTAATTTTTCGTAATTGTTCTTCAACTTTATATAAACTTTGATCAACTGCCTTATAAAAATCACTATTGTGAACTTCTGCTTTTAAAAAATTATTTCGCCCTCTAATATCAATTGCAGTATGAATTACAATATTGTTTTCTTTCGTAAATTCAATGTCAACATGAACAAGATCATTTTCATTAACTTGTTGATATTTTAATAATTTATTAAAAGTATCAACTAAATGTTGGTTCATTGCACCGGTAATAATAATATTTTTACTACGAATTTTGTATTCCATAAATATTCGCCTCACTTCTATATCATCATTATAACAAAACAAAAGATAATTTTATGTTAAAAAAAGGTAAAATTAATAAAATTTTTAACCTTTATCATCTAATAAGAAAAAATCAATATAATCATTTGTTACTTCTTCTAATGTTATTTTTTCAATTAAAACTTTGCTAGCATTAATTTGACTAATTTTTTCATTATATTGTTTAACTAATTCAACTAATGGTGCATTATAGAGTGCACCCCAAAAAGTAAGTATTAGTAAAAAAGGTTTATAAAATTTTATTTATTATATCCTTTTCTTTGCGGCTTGAATATCATTTATTTCATTTTTTAACATCATTAATATATTCGTCATGCGATAAGTAAATATTGTTATGAATT
>NZ_RCOO01000092.1:0-4324 GCF_003987485.1 Spiroplasma endosymbiont of Megaselia nigra | reverse complement strand
CGATGTTTCATCTAACATTTTACGAAGATATGCCAACACCCACGAAGATACTACATTTGGCGATACAATTAATGTCTGTAATTATTTATATGATAAATATGGGATTGATATAGGGCCTGACAATGAAAATGGTATTGTTTGACCTAAAAATGTTAAAGAAGGTGGCGAAATTGTTTTTCCTAGTTGTGTTCGCATTGCTTTTGCGGGTTATGCTAATGGTAATAAAATTATGGGAAAAGTTGGTAAAGGTAGCGGTATTATATCGGCATGAACTGACGAAATGATACATGCTGAAGAAAAAGAAATCTTAACTGACAAAGAACTAGATAAAAGATATAATAATTTAAGAGTTTCAATGTTTCGTTCAAAAAGTTTAAAAGTGTCTTACGAAAAATACATTGATGAAAATTATAATGAACAATATAATTTAGATAATCCTATTCCAGTAAAAGAATTATCTTGAACATTTCAAGAATGAGACAACATAACAAAACAATACACAACAGTAACAACATATTTTCATAAAACATATTCTAATCAATTTACTTTTAACCCTTTTGATAAACACCATGTCTTTTATGAAAAATTTTTAACCCCATACTTACCTTTAAATGAAAAAATTAAAAATATTTTAAAAGAACACAATCAAGTATATTCAGAAAACAAACAAGCATTTAATGGTTTGGGTATTTTTAATCTGCGATTAACAATGGGTGCTGTTTGAAATAAAATACCTAATATTACTAAAAAACTTGTTTTAACAAATAAAGAAGAACGACCTGATTTATTTGAACTTGAATACTACGGTTTTGAATATAATGATAATGACCCCAGTATTTATGTTTTACGAAATTATCGTAAATATATTAAAAAATATAATTTACAAGATTTTTATAATTCCAATACAAAACAGTATCAATTTGATAGTTATTCAATTGGTATTGATTATGCTAATGGTAGTGAAGACCATACGGTGTTTTTATTTAGTGGTTATAAAATTAATGAAAATAATGCATATGATAAATATTTAATTGAAGAGAATGTTGTTACACCAAAAAACGCAATGAATTTAAATGAAATAGTTGAACATTACGGACAATGAATAATTAATACATTTGATAAATTTGCTGGTTTTGAATATGCTACATTTCATTATGATATTAATGCCCACGACTTTATGCAAAAATTACAAGAAGATATTTATCCTTATTTGGAATATAAAATTAAAATGTTTAAAGCCAAAAAACATCAAACATCACTAAATAAAGAAGCAGGCATAATAAATCGTGTAACATGAATAAGAAAAATGTTTGTTCAAGGCAAAATATACGGCACGTTAGATAACTTTCCGTTTTTGGATAAGTGCATTATTGAATTAAGATTTAGTGATACCAAAACAAATACACCCGATAGTAAAATGTATCATGACCCGTATGATGCTTTGTTTTATGGTTCTTATCCGTATCGTTTTAAAATGCTAATATAAAAAATTGCTTTTAATTAAAAGCAATTTTAATCTTTTAGTATTAAATTATTTACCACATTTTCTATTGCCGTCATTGATAGTAAATCATTTGTCATCTATCTTTTGAATAACAAAATTACAATTCTCACATTTACTTAAATCTTCATCTAAACTTATTAATTTATGCATAATATTTCTACTTTCTTTTAATAAAATTTTTTTAATTATATTAATTTATAATTGGTCAATTAATTGTTCAAATAAAGCTGATATAGATAATTTATTTTCAAAAGCAATGCGTTTTACTTTTTCATATTTATCAGGTAATAAAGTTAAATTAACATGTTGTTTTTTGCCACCTTTATTAATTTTTATTGTCTTTTCTTTTGATTGTTCTTTTTCAAAATAATTGTCTTTATTTAATAAAGTTTTGGATACATCTTTTCCTATTGTTCCTATTTTACTTTGTGAAAAAATACTTTTTCTTTCTGCCATATTAAATTATTCCCTTCTCTTTTAAATTAGTTACTATTTTAATGTATGGGTTTTCTTCTATTTTTATTATTTTTACAACAGGAATTCCAGTAATCTCACTTGCTTTAAAAACTTGTTTTTTTCTAATCTCTTGTGATATTGTAATTGTTTTTAAATTGCTTTGTTTTATTTCATTAATAAAGTCTTTTGAAATTGAATATGTATCAAAATTATTTAATATTATAGCCTTAATATTATTATCAATTTCCAAATCTAATGAAATTTGTTCTCACATATTGCCTACTATATCTAAAGCTCTTAATGAGTGTACAGAATTATCTGAAACTAATATAATACTATCAGCTACTGCATAAGCATTAATATTAGTAATATTTAAACTTGGGTTTGTATCAATCAAAATATAATCATATTTGTTTAATAAAAAATCTTTGTTTTTATTAATATATTTTATAAGTTTAGTTTCTCTAGATATTTCATTAAATAATTTTACTTCTAAACTAGACATTCCAATGTTGGTTGGTATTATATCTAAATTATTAATTTCAGTTTTTAATATCAATTCTTTAATATTTTTTTCTTGATTTAAAAACATATTAATAGCTAACGGCTCAAGTATATCCATTTGAACACATTGAGTTAAGTTTCCTTGTGGATCTAAATCAATTAATAATATTTTCTTATTTTCTTTTATTGATAAATAACCTGCTAAATTAAAAGTAAAGTTTGTTTTTCCGACCCCACCCTTTAATGCTCCTATTGTAATAATTTTCATTTTATTTCCTTTCTTATAAGTATTTTAATACTTAGTATTATACTTATTTATGTATTATTATACTTAAAATTATAAGTACGTAAACACTTATTTATGTATTATTATACTTATTAATATAAGTATTTAATAAAATTACGCATTTATAACATTTTTTTATATAAACCTATATATAAAAATAATTTTCAATGCGTTACAGACGATGATTTTTATTTCTTTATAAAAATCATTATTTTATATGATGTAATTAGTTTAGTTTTGTTCATTAATTTAAATATAAAAAATGCAATTTTGGGCGAGCGGTTGATTTTCTTAAATTTTTGTGATAAAATGGCTTACAAGTTAAAAAAAGTTTTGAGATTCTTTCAAACAAATTTGGGAACCTTTATAAAATTCTTCGCTTAACGCTTAGAATTTTTCCCAATTATTTTGAAAAGCGCGGCAAAAGTTTTTTTAAACTTTAAGGCATTTTTCATAAAATTATGGAAATCACCGCGAGCCCAGATTTAGTACAATATAATCACAATAATAATCATTTAAATAGCTTCTTTTCTAAAATAGAAACATTTAAAAATACTTGACTTGTATATATATCTATATATAATGTTAATTGGTCTTTGTAAAAAAAGTTTCAAGACAAAGAAAGGAAATATATAAATGAAAAAACTTTTAAGTTTATTAAGCATATTAACTATTAGTGGAACTGCTGTACCAACAACAATTGCTGCCAGTTCTTATCAAAAAGAAGAAATTATCAAAAATGGTTATATTAACTATCAACAAACAAATAATTCAGAAAATTTAAAAAGAAATAAAAGAGATTGCACTGCCAATGCTTGATCTGGCGCACTTGGTGGGTTGTACTGCGGAGGAGAAAAATCCCCAGAAGGTTATAATAAATTTCTTAAAGTGGTTGTAAAATATACTACTGTTGCTGCTTGTGGTGCATTAGGTGGTATTGTTTCTGGTGGCGCAGCGGCGGGTGGAACTGCAGTATTGTGTCAAATTGGAGCTGATCATAATAGTTAAAATAAATTAAAAAGTAGAAATAATGGTAATTTTATTTCTACTTTTTAATAAAAAAACAAACAATATATAAAATAAAAAGTAATATATTAATTTTACACTCAATTTTATAAATTTATACACAAAAAAAATCTTTAATTTTGTAGGAAATTATTAGTATTTTAATAAAACCTTAATTTTGTTGTTTTTTATAAAAATAGTGCTTTGATAAATTCTTATGTTTTATGATGATTTTTGACATCATTAAGATTTTTTACAAAATTAAAAAAATTTTAAATAAAATATAAAAGGAAAAAATAATATAATGAAAAAGATATTAAGTATTTTAGCAACATTTACTTTAATAGGAACAAGTACAATCAGTTTGGTTGCTTGTAATACATCGCTACAATACAACGGAAAAGAATTGGCAGATTTAAAAGAAAAAAATAATATAAAAACAAAAGATGGTATTTTAGAATGAATAGCACCACAAGAAAAACCGTTTAATGAAGTAGATAATAAATGATATTTTGTGATATGGCATGGTAATGGAACTGATGATTGAAAAATTATTAAATTTAAATATG
>NZ_RCOO01000091.1:0-4464 GCF_003987485.1 Spiroplasma endosymbiont of Megaselia nigra | reverse complement strand
TCCATCTGAAGCTAAATCTAAAATATCGTTAATTTTATAATGTTTCATATATGAAACAATAACATCTCACTTGTCTTTAAATAAATTTAAGTACATTTTGGCTCATTCTAAACATTGTAAATCATAATGATTTTTATGATGGGAAATACGACAATTAGTGGGTTTACAATTAACTCAATCAAATGATGTTGTTATTTCATTTCAAGTTTTATTAATATACAAACTTTTATATTCTGTCATTTTATCTATACTCCTTAATTCTTTTTGCGTAAACCTAATGCTCAATGTTCATCTGTAATATCATTTACCGTTACTGGATAAGCTCGTATCATTAATTCTTGTAATTTATTAATAATTTTTTTATTTAATTTTTTCATCAAATATTTTCCTTCCTGTAAAAAAAATAACACTCCTTTATTGCTTAATATTTTGATATTTAATAAATAATTTATTTTATTATTTATTTACTTCGCCGCCCGCTTCACTGCAGGTGAGCGGGGGCGGTAAGATATTTTGATATATTTTAACCCCCACGGAAAGAAACTGAAAAATAGTTTACCCAGTTATTAATTACGCTTCATCCATCCCTAGACAACTTTATATAAAGAAAATAACCTTTTGGAGCTCCAACCCTCTTGTTTTTTTAGTGTCCGATATTGTTTTTTTCGGTTTAACAGCACTCTTTTTATGAAAACAAGCAAAAAACACGCGCTCTGACATTTCGCAAGTGATTAATCTTGCCGATAATTAAAGAAATAAATAGGATAGTAAATCCAATCGCTTTCACACTTTCTTTAAGGCTTCGTGCCATAGATGAGTTATCCATCTTTAAGCATCAAAATATTAAGTTTTAGATTGCATTATTCATCAGATATTACCTTTATTAAAAATGATATTATTAGTTGTTAAACCGAAAAAATATAATAAATCACAGAAAGGAAATTATAAAAATTAACTAATTTGTAGGGAACAATAGATTAATTTTTAATTTAAAGATACTATCTGATGAATAATGCAAATAAAAAAATCGCTATAATAAGCGATTACTTTAATTTATATTTAATTACTTTATTTATAATTTTTATAAAACCTAAGCTTTTTTCCGGCTACCTAAAATTTTAATTAAATCTAAATTTTCAATTTGATGAATCTCATCTCTTGAGCGAGTTAACATTTGCTGCAAATATAATACCAAAATAAATAAGGCAAATAAATCGACAATTAATGTTGTAATAGAATAAATTTGTTGAAACAATTGACGCAATTTAATATTTTCTTCCAATATTATTGTAATTGATAATTTTGAAGTATTATTAATAATATTGAAAAGAATTAAAATAATAGCAAAACGAATAACATTGCTTTTTTCATCTTGACGGGTTAAAAGACCACATAATTGTAAACTAGCAATAAAAATCGTTATTACTAAAATAGTTAAAATAATAAATAATTCTTTATCATAACAAAGATTTACATCATTAAAATTATTAAGAATAACTGGTCCAATAATAACAAATGGTGAAGCATAAACAATATATAACAAAAGTGAAACTAAACGCCGACTATTGAAAATCATAGCTAGGGTAATCGTTAATTGTACATATGAATATCCTGTTAATAATATTCGATAATAACTTGGATCAATTGAATAATCTGGTACTAACACTAAATTTCAAATTAATTTACTAAAGAAAAAGGTACTAATTCCCCCAATAATTGAAACACAATTTAGTAAACTACGCGAAGCACTAATTTTTTTACTTTTATAATGTAAAAAAGTTCATGATGAAAGAATTGTAAATAAAAAAAGGCAGCAAAAATAAACATTAATAAAAAGAACTTAAAGACACCATCACTGACATATCTATTTTCAAGAATTCATTGACGAATAAAAGGGTTACTGCAAAAGTCTTTAAATAAAATATCATCAAATGAATAATTCATTAATGTTTTGTCCCCCCTTTTTGTAAATTTCTCCACTATCATTATACTCTACTTTTGCAGAAAAAAAGAAAAACAATTATTAAAAAGTTGAAAAAATGGAAAAGCCAACGCTATACTCTCGCTCATGACTAATTGAAACATGAACAAGTTCATTTTGTTCTAATGAAAGTCCTTCAACATGAAGGTTATTATCATCTTTTAAACAAATTGTTACTTGGTTTAAAATTAACTTACTTTCTAAGGCTTTAACTAAAGCTTCTTTTGCCGCTCATCGTCCTGCTAAAAATTGTCGTTGAGTATTTTTATCAAAAAAAGTTGCATATTGTTTTATTTCAGCTGGACTTAATACTTTTTGAATAAATGCTGTCGATAATTTAATTCGTTTATTTTGAATAATATCAATACCAACATTTTTAATCATAATTTTTTCCTCCGTTTGATAACTTACTAATATTTTAACAAAAAAGGTTGAAAAACGATATAATAATTTTATAAAAGAAAATAATGAGGGGCATCATATGAATAATATCAGTTTTAAGAAAGTTGATTCCACAATTATTAAAGCAATTATTACTACTTATCAAAATTACGCAATTCATAATAAAGATTCCAATAAAACTAATGTTTTTAATAAAAATGGGATTATTATTACAATTTATAAAACAAATAGTGTTTTGTTTCAAGGCTATCAAGCTGAAAAAGAAGCAAAACGTTTTTTTCCAACCTTAATGAATCCCTTACCAAATAAAAATGTTTCTATTCCAATGACATATTTTCAAAAAGATGTGATTGGTAACGATGAAGTTGGTGTTGGCGATATTTTTGGCCCGCTAGTTGTTACTGCTTCTTATCTTCCGCTTGCAACTTTTAATGAATTAGCAAAGTTACCAATTAAGGATAGTAAAAAGATGACAAAACAGCAGATTTTAAGTTTAGCCCCAATAATTAAAAAAATGGTCAAAAGTGTTACTATTATTATTAATAATGAACTTTATAACAAATGATATGCTAAATATCAAAACGCTCATATTATTAAAACCTTAGCGCATAATCAAGCTTTAGTCCAATTATTAGCAAAACATCAGTTGAATAATAAAACAATTTTTATTGACCAATTTGTTAACCAAACAAAATATTTTGAATATTTACAAAAAACTAAAACAAGTACAATTATCAAAGATAACCTTGTTTTTATTACTAAAGGAGAAGAAAAATCATTAGCCATTGCTTGTAGCGCGATTTTAAGTCGTGCCGCCTTTCTAATTAAAATTAATGAACTTGCAACAAAATATCATTTATCGTTTCCCTTAGGGGCTAGTGAAGATGTTAAAGCGCTAGCACGTAAATATAAAAAACTGCTACCAGCAACTACTTACACTCAATTTTTAAAAGAACATTTTAATTTAACAAAAAAATAATCCTTCTAGAAGGATTATTTTTCATCTTCATCAAAAGCAATTATTTCATTAGGAATTATTTTTGCTTTATATTTTAATGGTTGCTGATGTGTTGCTAAATAAGCATCAAAATCTGCTTTCGAATATTTATGATTATTTAAACATAATGTTGCAATTACAATATCAAACACAGGACCAATAATTCAAATTCAATTAAAACATACTAAAGCAATTGAACAAAAGCCAACCACAATTCGAGCTCAATAAAGATTTTTTAATCCTAAGATGGCAAAAGCTAAGACAAGTTCTTTTTGATAAGGATAATTTAAGATTTTTGACCACATATCACGATAAACATAATATAAAACGGAAAAAATAATATTAAAAATAGCAACTACAATCGCTAGAATCATAGCAATTTTACCTTTTTGATCTAATTGGCGATGTTGTTTAATATTTATCATAATTTTAATTTGATCAACTTTGGTAATATTATTTTCTTTAATTTGCTTACGAAAATAAAATAAGTTATTAATTCAGATATAAAAATATTGAAATGAAGTACATAAGGTAAAAATTAACACTGAGCCAACAGCTAATAAGGCAAAACCATTTGTTGCATAAAAATTTAAGAAAAAATAAGGAAATAGAGTATTGTCTGGTTGGTGGTCACTATGTCGAATATAACCACGAATTAAAATACAAATTAAATATAGGGTCGGATATAAACAAATTAATCAATAATTAGTTTTATGATGGGTTTCAAATTTGTAAAATGTATCACCAGCGGTAACAATATAACTTAAAATCATTACAATCGTAATAATGGTATGCAAAATAAATGTTGAAATTCATTAATAAACACCCATATTTGTTACTATATCACCTTGCACTGCTAACCCTAATCAAAATACTAGCATTGTCATTGTAATATAAACTGTTACCATTAAGCGAATAATAAAATCTGGTTTTGTATTTTTAAATTTTTTTTGAATGTAAATTGTACTATGAAGTGTAGCAGTTCATTTAATATCATTATAACATCAATAAAATAAATGTTCAATATAATTTATTTTAAAAAAATTTAGTAGTTTTGTCTTAAATTTATTAATTTTGACACACC
>NZ_RCOO01000090.1:0-4510 GCF_003987485.1 Spiroplasma endosymbiont of Megaselia nigra | reverse complement strand
CCGCTATTTATCACTATAAATGTGTCTCTAACGGTATTATAATTTCAATGGGTAAAAAATACCACTGTGCAGATAATATTGTTATAGAAAGTTTTCATTCATTACTTAAGAAAGCTACAATCCATAATAAAATATATAATTCACATGAAGAATATATACAAGATGTTATAAAATGAAATACATGATATTCAAATCGTAAAGAAAAAGATATAATAAAAAAATAGTAAATACTTTTTATTAGTACTTACTAAAATGGGTGCAGTCTAGAATCAATTGATGTTTTAACTCTTTTAGCTATAGCTAAAATCTCAGCCATTGTTTTTTCTGCCATTTTCTAGACCTCCATTTTGGACCTATTTACCTATATTTATATTATAACATTTTTTAAGTTTTCATTACCATTGTGAATTTTAGCATAGAAATTTAAAAATAAGATATTTTAAAAAAATATCAAATTATTTTTAAAATTATAAATTTAATTTACAAATAATTTGATAAAAACAAAATTTACTTTTGATTTTATTATTTTTTTATAAGATATTACTAATAGTTTAATTTTTAATTAAACTATTATTTTTAGAAAAGAGGTCCCATTTTAAATATATGAAAAGATTATTTAGTATTTTAGGTGCAATTGTAATATTTAGTATATCAGCATCAAGTTTAACAGCTTGTAAAAAACCAGAGAATACTCAAAATACTACAAAAGACCAAAAAAAGATAAAACAAATACAGATAACAAAAATTCAAAAAATGACAAAAATTAAATCCTTCACCAAGGAAAAATGTTACAATCCTTTAAAATAACAAACTTTTTAATAAGAAACGAAAAAACACTAATAATTAATAATTTATTTAAAAATTCTTTCAATTTTTTTGCACTAAGAAAGAATATACTTAAATTTATAAATAAAAACAATAATTTATATTATTGTTTTTTATTATTTTATAAAAATAATAATATTTTTCATTAAAACCTATCAAATGTTTCGGGATAAATATTATCATACATATTAAGACTCTGTAAGATTTGAATTGTTTTTTTAGTTAGTCTAATTTTTTCACTCTGCTTGTTTTCTTGGATATGACGTAATAGTTCTGCTTTAGCAATTGGTTGAATACTAAAATATTGGATTCAATCTAAAACTAATTGAGCAACAGTACAATTATATTTTTTAGCTTCGGCAACTAGAATTTGATTTTCAATTGTATTAGCAATTGGTGAATATGCTTGTACCAAAATGTTTTTATTTTGACAATATTGTACACGATCTCATCTTTGGTTAAAAGGATTAAATTCAATTTGGTTTAAATTTGAATAAATACCCGTTTCTTCAAACAAAATTTCAATCATATCCTTATCAAAATTACTTACACCAACAACATTAATTAACCCTTTCGCTTTGCATTGTAGCAATTCGGTATAGGCTTTGATAGTTTTGTAAAAATTTAAATTTGGGCGATGAATTAAAACAATATCTAAATAAGTAACATTTAATCGTTTTAACGACTCTAGCACAGCATTGGTAGTATTCTCTGCCTCAATATCATCACATCAAATTTTTGTTTCAATAGTAATATCTTCACGCCTTTGGTTATTAGAATTTAAATATTTTTTAATTGCTCGTCCAACAATTTCTTCATTTTGATAAACTTTAGCAGTATCAATAATTTTATAACCATTTTGTAAAGCATTAATAATCGCCTCTTCTTTTTTTAAAAATAAAGTTCCAAATGCAATTTTCTCTAAGCGAAATGGCATTGTTCTAACCTCCTCTAAAATTATTTACTATATTGTTTTAATAACTCTTCAACATTATCTGTTATTGGATATTTTGATATAATTTGATGATAAATATTATTATAACCAATAAAAGAATGGACAACATATTCTTTCTCAATAATTTGTAATGGTTTTAAAACTGTTCCACCTGTTAAACTAGCGGCAAAAAACATTGCTTGTTTATCAGCAACTAAATCTTGTTCAGAAAAAATTGTGTTGTAACTAATTTTTTTCTGTTCTAAACCTTGCTGTTCAATTTTCATTCGTAATGCTGTTTCTTTTTCATTTGGTCAAATTTGCTCATACCGAATTAAACGTGCAAACATTTTATAATTAGTTGCAATTGCTAATGCACTCATTAGAACTCCTTCTGGTGCACCACCAATTCCATACAAAAAATCAGCCTTCTTTAAAACAACATCAATTGCTCCTAATACATCTCCTTCATTAATTAATTCAACCTTAATGCCTAATTGACGCATTGTTTTTATTATTTTTTGATGACGCGGTTTATTTAAAATAATACATGATAAATTTTGCTTAATTTTTAATAAAGTCAATAAAATTGCTTCAATTGGTTGATTAAAATCAACTATTACAGCTAAGTCCTGTGATAAAAACAATTTTTCCATATACATTTCTGGGATTTGTAACATTGTATTATTTTTAGCAACAGCAATACATGAAATTGAACCCGGTTCATTTTTACTAGCCGGTATTGTCCCTTCAATTGGGTCAACTGCAATATCAATCGTAATTGCTTGTTGATGAGAAAAAGTTTGCCCTTGATATAACATTGGTGCTGCATCAAGTTCACCTTCGCCAATTGCAATTTTTGCTTTAACATCATTACTTGTTAATAATTTATTAATAATATCAACTGCTTTTTGGTCTAACATATTTTTATCATTTTTACCAACCAATTTATATGAAGCAATCACAGCTAACTGGACCGCACGTAAAAATAAAAGACTATTTGTTTCCATTGTCCATTCCTTTGCTTGCTATTAATATTTAATCATATAATTTCCAAAATAAAAATGTAAAATACCTTACATTTTTATTTTTTATTAACCTTATTTTGTATTTTGTTTTGGAATCTTACCAAATAATTCATGAAAGGCCCGCTTTCATCCAACTTTACTAGCATTAACTAAAAATTCATTGCTAGAAATAATAAAAGTACAAAAGACAATTGGAATAACATATACTCAATAATATCATGTTGGTTCTGAAATTTTATTTGGAACATTTACTGCAATAAAAATATATTGAAAAATTGGGGTTCAAAAAAACATTAATAATTGGGTTGAAGTTGTATAGGTGGGTCCAGACATTGCTAAACATGCATAATATAGCATTCGAGAACTACCCATAATAATTCCTCCAGCAAGAACAATTAATGCATAATCATAATATTGAAAATTAGCAAAAATTTTATAACCATCTAAGAAACTTTGATGGGAAAAAACTGCAGCAATTGGTGTCCCTAATAATAACATTAATATCGCTGAAGAACTTGTTTTAATTGATACTGTTTCATGATTTGTAAATTTAATTTTTGAAGAACTCATTAAATGGGACATTCCTAATGCTTCCATTGCATAAAAGCCATTGGTCACTAAAGCTAAACACATTCCTCCAATCGATGATCAAACTAATCCTTCTTCAATTGCAAAATGAATTGACATTCCTAAAATTAAACATGTAGAAATTATTAAAGCAGTTCAAGTATATTTACTTTGACGAGCACGAAAGAAAATAGCACTTCCAATTGCAACTAAAATAACATTTAAATTTAACAATAATCCTGGAACAGTTCCATCTGTACCACCTTGATGATTAATTGTTAATAAAACTGATAACTGAAAAAATACCATTGCAACCGGACCACTTAAAAAACCATATAATACAATTAGTCAAGTTTCTTTGTGACGAAGTAATTTTAAAAAATTAATAAAATTTTTGGGTTTATAAAAAATAAACATTACAAAAGTTGCCATTATTTCTTGAACTGTCACATAAAAAGTGGCATTAATTGGCGCTGCTAAATTACCATATGGTCCCTGTTCTGGAATAATATATAGCATTAATGGGACAATAGAATACCCAACTGCAGAAATTAATCCATACATAATTCCTAGAATAATGAGACGTTTTGTACGAATAGTATCTAATTCATTTTTTACATTTTTTTCTTTTTGTAATAACTGTTGATCTGTGGTAACCTGATCTGCCATATTTATACTTCCCTAATCCATTCTTTTTTACTATAATATAATATTGTTTTTTTTAAAAACTATTAATTATATCTTACACTAAACATAAAAAAAGTTAAACTTTTTTAACTTTTTTTATATAAATTTAATAAGTAACATTAATATAATCAAATTATTATTTTAATTAATTTTTCCCAAATAAAAATGCATCTCTTTTAAAAAGTTCGTAAAATTTTTTAAGTAGACTGCACCCATTTTAGTAAGTACTAATAAAAAGTATTTACTATTTTTTTTATTATATCTTTTTCTTTACGATTTGAATATCATGTATTTCATTTTATAACATCTTGTATATATTCTTCATGTGAATTATATATTTTATTATGGATTGTAGCTTTCTTAAGTAATGAATGAAAACTTTCTATAACAATATTATCTGCACAGTGGTATTTTTTACCCATTGAAATTATAATACCGTTAGAGACACATTTATAGTGATAAATAGCGG
>NZ_RCOO01000089.1:0-4513 GCF_003987485.1 Spiroplasma endosymbiont of Megaselia nigra | reverse complement strand
AGTTTTCATTCTTTATTAAAAAAAGCAACAATTCATAACAATATTTACTTATCGCATGACGAATATATTAATGATGTTAAAAAATGAAATAAATGATATTCAAGCCGCAAAGAAAAGGATATAATAAATAAAAGTTTATAAACCTTTTTTACTAATACTTACTTTTTGGGGTGCACTCTAGGTAGTGCGTTTGGGGTGGTTAGTTGTACCGCACGAGAAAAGCATGAACGTGATGATAAAGATGAATTAGATCATAATCAAGATCTTGGTATTTTAAATGATATAAAACAGGAAGTAAAGCAAACTTTTGAAGCGTGGTGAGATACAAAGGCAACAATTGATATTAATGATTATCCGGATCAAATACCATTTGTTGCAGAGTTAGTTGATGAGTTAAAAAAAGAGAATGATGGTTTGACATTGACGGATGAAAGAATTAGTAAATATCGTTTTTTAACACAGTTGCTTACTGGTTTTAAAGTAGAGTTTGCTAATTTGAATCAAAGTTTACGAGATCTCTATTCAAATTATTATGTTGATACAATGCCGTTGTTTTTAGATGAGGATAATATTTTATTTACTTTGTATAATATTAATTTTGATAACACCGGGAGGTTATTAAAAGATACTCCACAAGAGGTATTGGGAATTACAGTGCAAGTTAATATTGATTATGAAGTGAGATTTAAAGGATTGCCAGCGAGAGATAAGATTAATGCTCTAGTAGTTATAACTAATGATTTAGATGTTTTAAGTAAGCTTCAGGATAATATTGAGGAGTATTTTACTATGTTTGTTAATAAAGTTTTAAAAGATCAAAAATTTCAAATTAGAGTGAGAAAATATATTTATGAATGACATCCCAGCAAGATAATTTGGCTCATTGTTAGGGAGGCTTTAAAGAATGAAAATATTTTATTTTTTGGTAGTAATTTATCCGATTATAAGAGTACTTTTTTTATGAATTCAGATTCTATGTCCTTTAAAAAGGATTCTGTTTTAGCATGAGCCGGCAAGGGATATGACCCAATGAAATTAACACCAGAAAATTTGTTAAATTTTTATAAAGAAACATATATTCTAAAAAAAGTAACTGAGTACGAAGATTATTATGTTTCAATTGAAATTGGAACTATGACAGTAGAAAAATTTATACTTGAAGGTTTACCATTTAAACATTTGCGGACTTCCATAAAGCTAGAACAAAAGGTTAAAGTTTTAGTAGAAAAAAATGTCTTTGATTTTCAGCTTAAGCAATTTGCAAATATTGTAATGAATTTTTGACATTATTTTAAATTAGAAACATATTATGATAATCATCGTTTGGTTTTTAAGGTGAACCAAGCGACTTTTGATAAGGTACTTGAAGTTGCTAGTGTTTTAGAACAAAAGTCAGAAGGAATTCATATTACTTCAATTTTTATACCTATTATTAATTTTTTTTAACAGTAAAACAAATTCAAATCTAAAACTATTATCGTTTAATCTTTCTAGTGGTTCTGGAAATACAATTAATCTAATTAATAAAACTGAAAAATCTTTTACTGTAAAATTATTAACAAAAATTGCAAATATAAATAAATATACTAAAAATAAAATATTATTAATGAATGACTTTGACTATTGTTTTTTTATTTCTCCAGGAAAGGAAGAAATGATTATTAATAATGGTGAATATTCATTTTTGCAAATAATTGAATTTGAGGTTGGTTAATTTTTAAATGAAATCTTTTAATTTAATTATTAAAAAACATATAATTGTTGCACTTAAAATTATAAATCTATATTATTAAAATATAAAAGAAGTGAGGATTAACAATGATTGAACATTTATATGTACATATTCCTTTTTGTGACCATATTTGTTTTTATTGTGATTTTTTTAAAATTAAAAAATCACGCCCAATAATGATTGAAGAATATTTAACTTCATTAGCACATGAGATTGCTCAACCCCATCCTGATTTTGCTTTAAAAACAATTTATTTGGGAGGAGGAACACCAAATAGTTTAGATGATAATCAATTAGAACAACTATTACAACTATTACAAAAAGTTGTGCAAAACCCAATAATGGAATATACAATTGAGTTAAATCCAGAAAAAATTACAAAAAGTCAATTACAACTTTTAAAGAAATATCAGATTAACCGTCTTTCAATTGGTGTTGAAACTTTTAATGATCAGTTATTAAAAAAAGTTAATCGTTATCATAATAGTGCTGCTGTTGTTAATAGTTATTACTTAGCTCGTCAAGAAGGTTTTGATAATATTTCGTTTGACTTAATTTATAATTTATTTGATCAAACACAAGCTGATATTGAGGGAGATTTGTTAATGATTCAAAAATTACAACCTGATCATATTAGTTGATATTCATTAATTTTAAAAGAAAATTCATATTGGGGTAAAACAAAACTTAAATTACCAGAGTATGATATTGCATTTGATGAAATTATTAATACTGCATTAACTAAAATAGGTTATGAAAGATACGAAATTTCAAATTATACTAATAACAACAAAAAATCACAACATAATTTAGCGTATTGAACTAATAAGTCTTTTTGACTGCTTGGCCCTAGTGCAGCTGGTTTTATTAATAACGATGGTTACTATTTATTACAGAATTCGCGAAAATATGCTAACTGAACACAAACTAAAACAGAATTGTCGGTAAAGGATTATTATTTTCAAATTTTAATGATGGGATTACGTGTTTTAAATGGCATTGATTTAACAAAGGTTAGAGATGCAAAAGCAGCAGTAGATTACTATCAAAATAAAATTAATGTAGAAGTACAAAAAAATAATTTAGTTTTTGATAATAATCATTTACGTTGTACAAGCCAAGGTTTAAATATTTTAAATGATATTTTAGTTAATATTATGGATTAAGACTTATGCTATAATGTAACTAAAGAAGAACTGTGAATAATTAGAATTGATAATTAAGAAAATATAAGAGATTAAAACTATAAGAAAGGAAGAAAATTATGGAAATTAATGTTGATAAATTACTAACAGAATACTTTGATGAAGCTTTACAAAAAATTCAGGATATTATTCGAATTCCTTCAGTTCGTAGTTAAGCAAAACCAGGAGCACCATTTGGAGAAGGAACAAAAAAAGTTTTAGAATATGTCATTAAGTTAGGAACAGAATTAGGTTTCAAAACATATCAAGATTCAGAAAATCGTTATGGTTATGTTGAATATGGTTCTGGTTCAGAAATTTTTGCGATTTTAGGACATTTAGATGTTGTTCCTCCAGGTGATCTTAACAAGTGAGAGTTTGAACCATTTAAACCACAAATTAAAGATAATAAATTGTTTGGTCGAGGAGCAATTGATGACAAAGGTCCGACAATTATTAATTTGTATGCTTTAAAATATTTAAAAGATCATAATTATCGTCCAGATTATACGATTCGTTTAATTTTTGGTTTAACAGAAGAAACAGATTGAGCGTCAATTAAAGCTTATATGGAAACAGAGGGAGTACCTGCCTTAGGATATACGCCAGATGGAGAATTTCCTGTTGTATATGCTGAAAAAGGAATTATTAATGCTGATATCATTGGTAAAGGTGAGTCATTCACATTAATAGGTGGTGAAGCGTATAATTCTGTTGCTGATGTTGTTAGTTACCAAGGTCCATATTTGGATGATATTAAAACTAAATTAGAACAAAAAAATATTGAAACAAAGGTAGAAAATGATTGCTTAATTGTTAAAGGAAAATCTTCACACGGTAGTTTACCAGAGCGAGGAATCAATGCTGCTTTAATTACTTTAGCAACATATGCTGAATTAAATAATAATTCAATGATTGCAAATTTTGCAAAAAAAAAACATTTATATAATAATTTTCATTTTAGTCATCTTTTCCCAGATATGAAAGATGAAACCGGATTATTAATTGTTAATAATGGAATAGTTGAAATTAATCAAGAAAAAACCTTTAATTTTGTAGAAAACTCTTGATGAAATAAAAAAAATCATCAATATGACAATTTAAAAATTAATTTTGTGTAAGATTATGATTTTGCTTTAAATTTTTTAAACGTTAAAATATAATACCGTTGATTGTTGTTTTGGTGTTAAACCTTTATGCTGGTATTTTCATTTTCATAGATTTAAATAATTTTGAATATTAGTGAAACCCAAACCATGATAATGAATTAAGGCTTCTTTAAGACTGGATTGTAATTTACTAATTTTATTTAACTTTCGATAACTAGTATCGGGGTTTGTACTAGTTTTTGTGGAATATAGAGTAGAATTTGTTTGTTTTGCTACTAATAAATATAATGGTTGCATGTCAGAAATAATAATTGATTTTTCTTTAATTAATTGCTTATTCATATTTTCAATAATTCATTGTTTTTGTAATCGTTTGGTATTGGTCGATTTAACAAAAATATTATTATACCTTCTAATGTAAAAGGTACTTGTGGCAAATTAATTGTTGCCATATTATTTCACTCCCTTATTATCTAAGGTTTTTAAGT
>NZ_RCOO01000088.1:0-4552 GCF_003987485.1 Spiroplasma endosymbiont of Megaselia nigra | reverse complement strand
ATGCCAAAAGTAGAAGTTAAAGATGTAATTATGTTTTTGAAAATCTTTGGAGTTTCATCATTGTTTTTTATTGCAGGAATTATTATTTGTTTTATAGGAGAAAGAACATTGGGTATTTCTTGACCAGCATATGTTATTGTTTCAGCAATGCTTATCGGTGCAGGAATTATAGTTTTAATTATTGAAACAATTAGATTTATCAAAACACATAATAAAAAACAAAAAGAAGATAGCATTGAAGATGTTATTAAAAAAGAAGATACAAAATAAAGAGGTGTTATAAATGGGATTGTTACCTGCCAAAAAGAAATTAAAAAAGAGTTATGATATTGATAGTTATTATCTTAATTTAGCAACAACGATTAATAATCGTAAAAATGTTACTGTTCAAAAACATAATGATATTTTAGAAAAAAGAATTTGTGAAGATAATGCTAATTTTTTAAATCCGCGTGAATTAGAAATTAACATTTATAATCCACTTACTAATCAAAAATTGGATGCTAAATTAATTAATAACTTTTTAAAAACACAGGACTTTACTAATAAGAATTGATACAATGAATATAAAATTAATAAGAATGGTAAAGGTGCATACTTTATTTTTGCTAATAATTCAAAACTTAATTTTATTAATATTGATTTTTACAATGACCAGTATGATGAATTGGGTAATTTAGTATCTTGCACTTTTGATTATGATCATTATATTAAAAATGACCAGAGTGTTTTTATTACTGAAAAATTAGAAATTGATGCTGTAACTAAACAAGTAAAAATTATTAGAAAGTTAAAAACACGACTATACAGTACTATTACGGACTTATATATTGATGATGCAAAATGAAATAACTATACAACATTACAAAGAGAAGAAATATTACCACTTAATTTTATACCAATTGAAATTATTCCTAATAACCCTAATTTTGAACCTTCTGCTCGTTATGGTAAACAATTTGCTAGTATTTTAGATATTATTGCTGAAAAGATAATGTTAGACCCATTATTAAATAGTGGTAAATTTACCATTAATACTAATGGCGTGACTGGTGTTGTTGACCAAGAAATTAGTAAAATGTTGGCTTCATTTATTGAAAATGACTTGTTATTAGTTGAAGGTGATCCTGATAGTAATTTTCAACCAGTAGACTATATTGCTGGTAATTTTAAAGGTGAACAATTAACCAAAATATATGATTGATTATTAACTAATTACTATAAAATAAATCGCCATCATGTTCCCGCTATTGCTAAGGGAGCCCAACAAACCCAAGCAGAAGTTGCTGGTGTAAATATTCAAACAAACGCATCATATGAACAAATGATATATATTAGAGAAATTAAATTAACTGAATTCGTTATTAAGTTAATTAAATATGATAATGCTGTTTTAAATAGTAGAACATTCAATATTAAAAATATTGATGAATTAATTGTTGATGTTCGCTTACCAGTAAATGCTACTTTAAACAGACAATTAAAAAACAACGAAACTATTATCAATATGCCTAATAAAGAAGGAGAACAAGAATAATGTTAAAACCATCTGAAAAAATGTTAGCAAAATTAGCAGAAAATAATGAACCAATTGATTATTCAATTGATAGTATTCCGTTAGATTTTGCTAATCAATCGCAGTATAGTGACCCTGATTTAGAACAATTATTTACAGAAGACCGTGCCAGAACATTGTATATTTATAAAATTAATAATCTTGTTAAGACAAAGCAAAAACCAACCTTAAACTACTCTCAAAATAGCGTTAAAATTGGTTTTATTAACAAAGATGAATATATTAAAATAACTGGTTATGAAATTAGTGACTTTAATTTTAAATTACAAGTTCAACAAAATACCACAGTCCAAGATAATAGTACAAGTTATGTAATGATTGATGAAAAAGATATTTTAATTAATAATATTTCAAAACAAGACAAAGCATTTTTAGAAACATTAGACTTAAAAATAATATCTATTAATGAACCAATTAGCGAAGACAACAAAAATGAATGTTACATCATCGAAGAATATAAACGCCCTTATACACCTGATGGTGTTGATATTATTAAATCTACGCATTTAGTTAAGGTGACTGATTTTAAATGAAAAAATCAAAATAGTATTCATTTAGTATTACAAAAATCATTGTCCGAAGACACAGTGTTTACTGGGGTTGAAATTAAATATCCTAAATCAATGTTATTTGGTAATATCAAATGTTGAGGAAATATCAATGGTGTTTATTCTTATCCATCATCAATAATTGAAAATGCTAATTTAGTACCTTTATTATCAATGCCAATTGAAACAAACCCTAATGTACGAATATTTCAATATTGATTTACTGAAAGCTTTTTACCATGAAGTATAGCCAAAAACTATCAAGGAAAAGATATTTTAGATTTAATAAATAAAAGTGGTTTAAGATTGGTTTTATTAAATTATTTAACATATAGCTACAATTATGATAGAAAATTTCAAGGAGCAAAATACAATGAAAAAGGTAACCCCACAAATAAAGCGGCCGAACTGCGTCAACAATTTGAAGGACAAAAACCAGAAGATGTAATTGATGGTTTGTTTGAAAATTGAAAATTAGATAATATCACATCTATTAATGAAAATGTTTTCAAAAGATTTAAACAAATTATCTATATGCTTTCAAATTATACATATAGCAAATATGCCATTAATAAAGGTTATAATGATGATGTTAAATTATTTTCCCCTTATTATTTTGAATTAATATCTAATCCACGAGAGGTAGAAACTGGATATTGAGAATTTGAAAATTGTAAAGTTCAACTAAATTCATCATATTTTAATTTTAGTGGCCGTACTTCCATTATACCAGAACCAATTAATTACTGAATGGAATTTTATGCAAATGATAAACCATTTAAAGAAGTTAATAATAGGTGATATTTTGTTATCTGACTTGGTGATAAAAATTATGATTGAAAAATTGTAAAATTTCAAAATAATATTGAAGTAAATAAAGGTCAAATAATTGATAATACAGGTGATTTTACACTTAATTTAACTTGAGCTGTCGATAGTTTTGATTTAACTATATATGCTCCAAGAGCATTTAAAAGTTGATATTGAAGATTGGTTAATAAAGAAAAAATTAAAGCAGTTTATCGTTGAAATAATGACAGTGAACCAGATACACCAATTATTGACCCAAAAACCGGACAAATTACAAATTGAAATTTAAAATTAGAAAATAATATTAATAGTAACGATAATAATGAAATTAAAGTAACTGTTAAAAACAAAGATATTTCAGAAAATAAAGTTTATCAATTAGAAGCAAATTATTTCAATTGATTATCAATAACAAATGAGTTAGAGACAAATAATATTCCTTCACTTATTCCAGCAGAAATCAAACTGTCTGATGGTGAATATGGCAAATATTTAACTAATTTAATTATTTCTAATTACAAAATAGAAAAATATTTAAACTATTTTTCGCAATGATATAAATTACTTTATTCTAAAGCAGATTGAATGAATATAGCTAAAAAGTTAGTTGAAGATAATATTAAAATAACTTTTGATGATAAACTTTTTATTTTAAATCAAATTGAAATATCGGGTATATGAAGTTATGGGAATTATGATATTACAATTTTTACAGAAAAAGAAAAAATTAATATTTATAATTTAAAATTATTTAATAAAAATAATGAAAAAATATCATTAATTAAATTAGAAATGTAAAAAGTTATTTAAATTTATAAATTTAAATAACTTTTTAATTCATTTTTAATATTCATGTTTGGTTCACTGTCATTATTTCAACGATAAACTGCTTTAATTTTTTCTTTATTAACCAATCTTCAATATCAACTTTTAAATGCTCTTGGAGCATATATAGTTAAATCAAAACTATCGACAGCTCAAGTTAAATTAAGTGTAAAATCACCTGTATTATCAATTATTTGACCTTTATTTACTTCAATATTATTTTGAAATTTTACAATTTTTCAATCATAATTTTTATCACCACGTCAGATAACAAAATATCACCTATTATTAACTTCTTTAAATGTTTTTTCTTGTGGTGCTATTCATTCTAAATTGTCTTTAATTTCTTGGTTATTAGTATTTATTTGGTTTTCTTTTTTTAATTTATATAATTCTTCGCTTGTATATTCTTGTTGTGTATTACAAGCAACTAAACTTGTTGTACTTGTTCCTATTAAAGTGATTGTTCCTAAAATAGTTAATATTTTTTTATATATTTCTCTTCTATTTTTTATAAAGTTTGTTAATTTTATTAAAAAAATAAATTATCAACTTGTTTCTTGCGGAAATATATAACTTCTTCCTTCATTAATTTCAACTTGAACTGATCCATAGTACCTAGTATTTCCTTCTGGAACATAAATTCTAGCTCCCCCATTTCTTATATTTGAAACCCTTAATATATTTGATAATTCAAGTGGTAAATCTCGATTATTAAACATAAAAGCTTGTATAATGTTTCTTTCGTTTGGGTGTTGATTAAGAATATTTAAATTAATATTTAGATTTTGGG
>NZ_RCOO01000009.1:0-19019 GCF_003987485.1 Spiroplasma endosymbiont of Megaselia nigra | reverse complement strand
ACGAATATATTAATGATGTTAAAAAATGAAATAAATGATATTCAAGCCGCAAAGAAAAGGATATAATAAATAAAAGTTTATAAACCTTTTTTACTAATACTTACTTTTTGGGGTGCACTATAATGTTGCAACAATAAAATTTAATTTAGAAAGGATTTGACTATTGTTACGATGAATGAATATGAATTACTTTATTTATTTCAAGAAGGTCATAATCAAACAGCATTATTTAGTTTATATAAATTATATGTACCCTTTCTAGAAGATGTTAAGCACCAAACTTTTTATAAGTATTTTGGTTTACCAATTGAATTAGTTGATTTAGAAAGTTTAAAGTATTTTTCAGTATTAGAAAGTGCCAAAATGTATAATCCCCATTCGTCAAAAAAATTAAAAGACTTTATTTTTCAACGTTACACATGAGATATTCATAAACAAATTCGTCAATTTTTTAATTTAAAAAATAAAGTTTTAAATTATTACATTAAATTAACTAATGAAAATATTACTAATCAAGATGAAAATTTTTCAAATAAAATTGCTTGTTTTGATGAACGAAAACAAATTATTAAAATATTTTATCAACGATTATCACCATTAGAAAAAGAAGTATTTCGGTTATGATTTGATGGTGAAAATATTTATAATATTCACCACTTATTAGGGTTAAATTATCGGCAAGTTGATAATGCAATGCAACGAATTATGCAAAAAAAAAAGAGATTTTTACAAAAATAGTTAATTAAGTATATTAATATTGTTATTAATATACTATAATTAATTATGGTGAATATTATGCGCGAAAAGATTATATTAGTATGTTCAGAATGTTTAAATCGAAACTATACAACATTTAAAAACAAAATGACACAAAAAGAACGATTAGAAATAAATAAGTTTTGTAAAACATGTAATAAACATACTAAACATAAAGAAACAAGGTAGGGGTGTTTGCAATGAAAAAAAATGAAAAATCAAAAAAGAATGTTAAAACTGTTTTAACAAAAGAAGAAAAAAAAGCGTTAAAAGTTCAAAATAAAAATGAAAAATCAGCGCTAATTTTTCAAAAAAAAGCAAGTAAAACAGCACCAATTCAAGTTGGGACAAAAAAAGTAAGCACAACACCAAAGGTTGATGAGAATGGTGAACCAATTAAAAAAGGTCTTTTTAAGCGTAAAAATTCAAATAAAAGTAAAAAAACAAATTGAAAATTAGCTTTTCGTGAATTTCCTGTCAAAATGGCAAAAGAAGTCACAAGAATTCGATGAACAAGTAAGGGTAGTTTAGGACGCAAGTTTTTAATCACAATTTTATTTATTATTGCTTTTGCGGTGTTTTATTTAGTATTAGATTTAGTTTTACATCATTTACTAACTGTTGCTCGCATTATATAATAGATAAGTTTAAAAGGAGTAAAGTAAGGTAATGTTAGGGAAAAACACAATAACAGATGAAATCATTGATAATGATAAAAGTGAAGACAGAGAAACTATAGAAGATGTTACAAAGTATCCTGGAAAATGATATGTAATTAATTGTTATTCTCGACATGAAGACCGTGTTCGTGATGACTTAATTCAACGGGTAGAATCATTAAATATGAAAGATGTTGTTTTTGATATTAGAGTTGTAAAAGAGATAGTTTCAGCCAAAAAAGGTGGAAAACTAATAGAAAAAGAAAAAAATGTTTATCCAGGTTATATTTTTATTAATATGATTATGAACGATGAATCTTGATATATTGTTCGGAACACAACGGGGGTTACTGGATTTATTGGCTCATCGGGGCGAGGAACAAAACCTTTTCCTTTAACAGATCAAGAAGCAGGGACAATGCTTTCAAAATCATTGGCAGCTAAAAAAACAGCAACACAGCAAGGGAAAAAAGTTAAAAAAGTATTTGTGGCAAACTTTGAAGTGAATGATTATGTTCGAATTTTATCAGGAACTTTTACTGGTATGGAAGGACAAGTAACAAAAATTGACACTTCAAAAGGGATTGCGATAGTAAATTTAGAAATGTTTGGTCGTTTGACGCCTACTGAAGTTGAATTTGACCAATGTAAAAAAATTGGTTAGGTTAGCATAGCAAATTAATATTAATTTTTGTTATGCTTTTTTTAAAATGATAAATGTAAACCGTTTAACTGGGGATACTTTTTTTATGCGAAATGCTGTTGTTGTTGCACGCGAACTATTAGGGAAATATTTAGTTCGAATTATTGATGGGAAAAAAATTATTTGTAAAATTATTGAAACTGAAGCTTAGTGATGGACCCGAAGATGATGCTAATCATGGTTTTAACAATAAACGTAGTTCTCGTAATGAAACACTTTTTTGAAAAGGTGGCTTTGCACATGTTTTTCTCATTTATGGGATGTATCATTGTTTTAATATTGTTACTTACCAAGTTGATTTTCCAAGTGCAGTTTTATTACGCGCTGGTGAAATTATTATTGATGAAACTGTTCCTGACTTTGTTTCAACACCACGGTTAGCAAATGGTCCTGGGAAGTTATCACGCTATTTAAAAATTACTAAAGCTGATGATGGACTTTCTCTGCTAGAAAGTTTAGTTTTATATCTTGCCGAAGATACAGCACCAACTGCAATTGAAATTACAACTACACCACGGGTCAACATTGAGTATGCAACAAATTTTAAATTAAAACCATATCGATTTTATATTACAGATCATAAAGCAGTTTCGAAAAAATAAGAGGTCAAAATGAATAAAGCAAAAAAAGCAGAAATTTGAAAGGTTCACCGGAAATTTCCTTGTCTTGAGATTAGCAATATGGGGCGCGTTCGTAATATTGTAACAAAGAAAGTTAAGGAATTAAAGAAGCCAAAAAATACTAATTATTATTTAATTCGTCGTCGTGAAGATGGAAAAACAAAAACAAGGCCATTACATAAGTTGGTTGTTGAGTTATTTATTGGTTCAGTTCCGCCAAATATGACAATTGATCATATTAATGGTAATCCTCGTGATAATCGAGCAGAAAATTTAGAAATTGTTTCAAAACGAGAAAATACAATTCGGCAAATTAGGATGTGATCACATCCGCATAGTTTTTATAATCGAGATTTAGTGGAAGCACATAGTGAGAAACGATGAATGTATCGTGGTGAACTATATAATTGAATTGAAATCTTAAAGCTATTACATGCTCAAGGAATTATATACTATCAAGTGAAATGAAAAGGAAGTAGTAAAGGGCTAATTGGTCAATTACCAAATCGTGAAACAATTATGCGTGTCAAAAATATTGATTCTAATAATAATAATGATGATGATTTTTAAAAAAACTATTATGTTGTTTATTCATAATAGTTTTTTTAAAAAATGATTTGTGGTTTAAGTCCAGCACTAGCATTTAAGTCAATAATACCATGATAGTTTAATTTAATAGCATCAACAAGTGTTGCTGATATGCAAACATCTGTAGCAACACCAACAATGACTAAGTTAGTAACCTTGTGTTCTTGAAGAAATTCATGTAATCCATTTGAAGTATGATTATCACTAAAAAAACCACTGTAGCTATCAAAATCTTGTTGTGTTCCTTTTAAAATAATATGGTCAAATTGCGATGTAGTTAATTTATATAATTCACTGCCAAATGTATTTGCAATGCAATGTGGACCTCATTTAGCAAACGAACAATGATTATTAGGATGAAAATCTTTTGTCGCAATAACTAAATCACCATTCTGATGAAATTCATCAATTAAAGCAACAATTTTTTCATATAATTTTTCTGCTCCTGGAACATATAACGCTCCTTTAGGATCAACAAAGTCATTTTGATAATCAACCACAATTAAGGCTTTTTTATTCATTTCATAATCCTCTCAATTATTTTTTAAATGTTTATATATTACCATATATATTGTTATAATGTTAAAAGAAATTAAAAATTCTAGGGGGATATTGATGATTAAATTAATTAAAACAGCGTTACCAGAATTAGAAATTACACCTGAGCAAGAAAAACAGTTACAATTATATTATCAATATTTATTTGAACAAAACCAAATTATGAATTTAACTACAATTATTAATGAAGACGAGGTTTATCTTAAACATTTTCTTGATTCAGGATTATTATTAAAAGAATTCTCATTGTCAAAGGAGATGACAGTTAGTGATGTTGGCAGTGGGGCTGGTTTTCCAGGGCTGGTTTTAAAAATTCTTTGCCCAACAATTAAATTAACAATTATTGAAGCATTAGAAAAACGATGCTTATTTTTACAACGATTAGTGATGAAGTTACAATTAAAAAATGTTGAAATTATTCATGCTCGAGCAGAGGAATATAGTCTAGAGCATGCTGAATCTTTTGAACTTGTTGTTTCTCGTGCTGTTGCTAATTTAGGGGTGCTTTTAGAATTAGTAGTGCGAATGGTTAAAACATCGGGAAGGATTATTTGTTATAAAGGGCCAAATGTTAAGGCTGAATTACAAGCAGCGCAAAAAACTTTATCAGTTTTAAATTTAAAATTAGAAAAAATTCAACATGAAACGATTCCACAACTTGGTGAACGGAACATTTGTTATTTTATTAAAACAGAGGCAACTGCAGAACCATATCCTCGTCGGTTTAATCAAATAAAAAAATTTCCAATTGGATAAAGTGTTATATAATAATAATGTATAAAATTATCAGATGCAACGGAACAGAAAGGACAATTATGGGAAAAATTATTGCAATCACAAACCAAAAAGGTGGCGTTGGTAAAACAACAACTTCGATTAACTTAGCGGACGGATTGGCACGTACTGGACGAAAGATTTTATTAGTGGATATTGATCCACAAGGAAATGCAACAACGGGGACAGGTGCTAATAAAGAAGAAATTCATGAAAGTATGTATGATGTTTTAGTTGGACAAATCCCATTAAAAAATATTATTATTTCAAATATTATGACTAATGTTGATTTAGCACCAGCAACTATTTCATTAGCGGGAGTAGATATTTATTTGATGGAAAGAACAGAAGATAACCAAAGCATTTTATTAGAGCGGATTAAACCGGTTCGTGATAAGTATGATTTTATTTTAATTGATTGTCCCCCTTCCTTAGGATTAATTAATCGAAACGCACTAGCTTGTGCTGATTCTGTTTTAATTCCAATTCAAGCAGAGTATTATGCTTTAGAAGGTTTGGCACAGTTATTAACAACAATTCATTTTGTACAAAAAATGTTTAATGAAAGTTTAGCAATTGAAGGAATTGTTTTAACAATGTTTGATTCACGAACAAAATTATCATTTGAAGTGATGACAGAAGTTAAAAAATATTTTAATGAAAAAGTTTATCGAACACATATTCCAAGAAATGTTAAAATTAGTGAATCACCATCACATGGTTTGAGTATTTTTGAATATGATAAAGGTGGTGCAGGTGCAGTTGCTTATGAAGAATTAGCGAGAGAGGTGTTGGCAAACAATGGCAAGTAATACTAAGAGTCGATTAAGTTCAAAAGGGCTAGATAAAATTTTTGGTGAAGGAATCAACGAAGTAATTAAAGGGATTGAAAGCAATGATGCATTAAAAGAGACAGCGAATGAAATTGTATTAGCGGAAATTTTTCCTAATCCGCATCAACCCCGCAAAAATTTTAATGAAGAAGAATTAACAGAATTAGCACAGTCAATTAAAGAATATGGTTTAATTCAACCTATTATTGTAAAAAAAACGAATAATGGTTATTATTTAGTTGCGGGAGAGCGTCGTAGTCGGGCTGCCAAATTAGCAGGATTAACAACAATTCCAGCAATTGTTGTTGATTTTAATGATCAGCAGATGAAAGAAGTTGCTTTAATTGAAAACATTCAACGGGTTGATTTAAATTCAATTGAAGAAGCTAATGCTTATAAAGAATTAATTGAGTTACTAGGATTAACCCAAGAAGAATTAGCACAACGAATTGGAAAATCACGAAGTCATGTCACAAATACGATGCGATTATTAAATTTACCAACTGAAGTGCAAACCTTGTTATTAGAAAATAAAGTAACAATGGGGCAAGTTAAACCATTAATTAGTTTAAATGTTGACAAAAATGAATTAAAAAATATTATTAATAAGATTATTAATTTAAATTTAAATGCGCGTCAGGTTGAAGAATTGGTCAAAGAATATAATCCAAAAATAACGAAACCATTAATTGAAAATTCAGAGAAGGATTCATCAAAACGAGCCGTTAATGAATTTTTGGAAAATAAAATAATGCGAAAATTAGGAACAAAAGTAGTTATTTATACTGACCAAATTGTTATCAAGTATACTGGAATTAAAGATTTAAACCGTATTTTAGAATTATTATGTTTAATTGATGATTAATTAATAGTAAGGAAGAACATAATGGCATTAAAAATGGGAATAGTTGGTTTACCAAACGTTGGTAAATCAACTTTATTTAACGCAATTACAAATTCACAAGTTGAAGCAGCTAATTATCCATTTGCAACAATTAATCCAAATGTTGGAACGGTAGAAGTTCCTGATGAACGAATGGATACTTTAATTACTCTTTGTGCTCCGCACAAAGCAATTCATAGTACCTTTGAATTTTATGATATTGCTGGATTAATTGCGGGAGCTAGTAAAGGTGAAGGTTTAGGAAATGCTTTTTTGCAAAATATTCGCGAAACTGATGCAATTTGTATGGTCATCCGTTGTTTTGATAATAAAGATATTACCCACGTTGAAGGAACAATTGATCCAATTCGTGATATTGAAATTATTAATTTAGAATTAATTATTTCTGACCAAGAACAAATTAAAAAACGAATTGATAAAATTAGAAAAAAAGCACAAACTTTAAAACAAAAAGAAGATGTTTTTGAGTATGAATTATTATTAAAGTTAGCAACAGGATTAGAACAAAATAAATTATTAAAAGATTTAACATTATCAGATGATGAACTAAAAGTAGTAAAGAATTTTAATTTATTAACAATTAAACCTTTTATTTATGTTGCTAATGTTGCAGAAAGTGATTTAAACCAACCAGATAATTTTTATGTTAAAACAGTTAAAGAATATGCTCAACAACAAGCAATTGAAGTCGTTGTTATTTGTGCTAAAATTGAAGAAGAATTATCAGCATTAGAACCAGATGATCGGAAATTATTAATGGCTGATTATGGCATTAAAGAAGCTGGTTTAAGTCAATTAATTAAAAAATCTTATGCTTTATTAGGTTTACAAACATTTTTTACTGCTGGCAAGCAAGAAGTACGAGCATGGACTTTTAAAAAAGGAGCAACAGCACCAATGTGTGCAGGAATCATTCATTCTGACTTTGAAAGTGGTTTTATTCGAGCAGAAGTTTATTCGTATGATGATTTAGTGCAATATGGTAGTGAAAAAGCTGTAAAAGAAAATGGTCGGTTACGAAGCGAAGGAAAAACTTATGTTATGCAAGACGGCGATATATGTTTTTTTAAATTTAATGTTTAGGGAGAAATAATAATGCGAATTGGCAATAGTTATGATTTACATAATTTAAAAGTAGGAACTGGTTTTTATTTAGGGGGAATTTTTATTCCATGCCAATACCAAATTGAAGCTGTTTCTGATGGTGATATTTTGTTACATACAATTAGTGAAGCAATTATTGGAGCCTTAGGATTAGGTGATTTAGGAGAATGGTTTGATGAAACAAATAAAAAACTTAATTCACAATTAATTTTAAAAAAAGCATTAACATTAATGACTGAACAGAATTATCAAATTAGTAATATTGATGCAACAATTATTATTGATGAACCACACTTGCAAAAGCATAAAAAAGCAATTAAAACTAATTTACAAAAATTATTACAAATTACGGCTGAAAAAATTAACTTAAAAGCAACAACTACTGAACAAAATTTTACAAATATTATCCAAAGTCATACAACATTATTACTTTTAAAGCAAAATGATTAGGTCAAAAGTTAGAATGGGGGATTAAAATGAAACAAAAAGTCAGATTACGTTACGCACCAAGTCCAACGGGATTTTTACATATTGGTAATACAAGAACAGCATTATTTAATTATTTATTTGCAAAACATTATGATGGTGTTTTTGTTCTACGAATTGAAGATACAGATATTGAACGAAATGTTGAAGGAGCGATTGCGTCACAATTAGATAATTTACGTTGATTAGGAATTGAACCAGATGAAACAATTGATCGCCCAGGGGGGGCTTATGGACCATATCGACAATTAGAACGGTTAGAACTTTATCAAAAATATGCGCAAAAATTATTAACAACAAAAAAAGCATATTATTGTTTTTGTACACCAGCTGAAATTGAAAAAGACCGTGAAGAACAATTGGCAAAAGGATATCTTTCACCACGTTATAATCGCAAATGTTGACAATTAACTTCTGAACAAATTGCTGAAAAATTAGCAAAACAAACCCCATATAATTTACGTTTTTTCGTTCCTGATGAAGCAAGTTATGATTTTAATGATTTAGTCCGCGGTCCTGTTCATTTTGAAGGAAAAGATCTTGGCGATTGAGTTATTTTAAAATCAAATGGAATTCCAACTTATAATTTTGCGGTCGTAATTGATGATATGTTAATGGAAATTAGTCATGTTGTTCGGGGAGAAGAACATATTTCTAATACACCAAAACAATTAATGATTTACGAAGCATTTAATGCTAAGCCACCAATTTTTGCTCATTTAACCTTAATTGTTAATGAGCAACATAAAAAGTTGTCAAAACGAGATAGTCATTTAATGCAATTTATTAACCAATATCGAACATTAGGATATTTACCAACAGCAATTTTTAATTTTATTAGTTTATTAGGATGATCGCCTCCGGGCACTGTTGAAATTTTTAGTCATGATGAATTAATTAAAATTTTTGATGAAACGCGGTTTAGTAAATCGCCAAGTATGTTTGATATTAAAAAATTAACTTGAATGAATAATTATTATCTTAAAGCAATGAATGATGAGGATTATCTAACTTTTGTTCGACCTTTTTTAGCAGAAAGCTATGATTTAACAAAAAAAACACCAGAATGAGTAAATATGTTATTATTAATTTATAAAAAAGAACTTCAATATGGGGCAGAAATTGTGACCTTAACAAAACCATTTTTTGAATCAACAACAAAGTTATCAATGGCAACGCAAGCAGTGTTAACAGAATTGAGCGGTTATGAAGAAATGATAACATCTTTTAAAACAGCGTTAAGTCAATTGCCAGTTTGAGATGAACCAAATATTAAGCAATTAATTAGTAAAATGGGGGAACAATATGCTATGAAAGGAAAGAATTTATTTATGCCAATTAGAATTTTTACTTCTCATCAAGAACATGGACTAGAACTAGCCAAGGTTATTTATTTATTAGGGAAAGAACAAGTAATTAATAATATTACTAAATTACAATAACGAAAAAATGAAATTACCACTAACAATCCGAGATAGTGTTCATGGCGATATTGAAATTAATGAAGAAATTACCGTAAAATTAATTAACACTCCAGAATTTCAACGCTTGCGTCGCATTAGTCAATTAGCAGGGGGACAATTTGTTTTTCCAAGTGCGTCGCATACGCGTTTTTCACATTGTATTGGTGTTTATCATTTAGTTAGTAAAATGTTAGAAACAGCAAGTTTTCAAGAAATGTATAGTACGCATGAACAATTATTGGTTAAATTAGCAGGATTACTGCATGATGTTGGTCATGGTCCATTTTCACATACATTTGAAATGACTAATCATGTCACAAAACAGAATATTAGTCATGAAAATTATTCGTCTTTATTAATTAAAAATCCAACAACAAATATTAATAAAATCTTAGCGGTTGAATTTAGTCCAGAAGAAATTAATGAACTATGTATGATGATTGAAGGTAAACATCCGGACGGGGTTTTATCATCGTTAGTATCTTCACAATTAGATGCTGACCGAATGGATTATTTATTACGTGATGGACAAACAAGCGGTGTAGGTTATAGTCATGTTGATACACAGTGAATTATTCGGCATTTATTTATTAAAGATAAAAAGATTGTTTTTCCGTTAAAAGTACAGTATGCAATTGAATCATTTTTAATTGGCCGTTATCATATGTATAAGCAAATTTATTTACATCCACTAAGCATTGGATTTGATTTAACTTTCCAAATGATGTTCAAACGATTGTATGATTTATACCATAGCAATTATCAATTTAAAAATAAAGTAATAATTACTTTATTAATTCCAGTGTTGGAAGGAAAAATGATGAGTCCAGATCAATATTGTACATTAAATGATTATACATTATTTACATATTTAAAAATGTTAGAAAATGAAAATGATGAAATTTTAGTTACATTAATTAAAATGTTCACGACACGAAATTTTTTGCAAAAAATAAACCCAGCAAAAAGAAATTTCGAAGAAATTAAAAATAATTTGATAAAAAAATATAAAAACCATTATAATTACTTTATGGTTGAATATAACCTAAAACCAATTAAATTATATGATAGTGATACTAAACCAATTTATATTGATACACCAAAAGGAATTAAATGCATTATGGAAGTTTCAGAAGTCTTAGCATTTAAAAATAATAGTAAAAAGACAGCAACAACAATTTGGTTTTCAATTTTAGAAAAATATGAGAATGATTAATAAGAAAGGTTTAAATTAATGAACGATAATGTAGAGTTATTAGAATTAGTGTATTCATATTTAAAAAAGAAAAAAAATAGCGATACTTTTGAAAATATTTGAAATGATATTGCATCAAAAAGTGATGTAACAGTTCGGGGAGCCAGCAAAGAAGATGTTATTGCAGAATTATATACTGATTTGGTCTTAGATAATCGTTTTGTGTTGACAAGTGAAGGTATGTGAGGGTTATGTGAATTCTTAAAATATGATGAAATTAAAAAACAATATGATTATACTGACCGGTTTGAAACAACAGAAGAATTTGAAGATATTGATTTAGCTGATGATGATGAAGATGAAGAGAAAAATGATGAAGAAGAATCATTAATTGATACTCTTGATTTTGATGATACATTAGTTGATGATGATTTAATTGAAAATGATTATTCTATTAATGATGACGATGAAACAGTAGCAACTAAATTGGGTATTACAGAAGAAATTGACTGAAAAGCTCTTGAAAAAGAAATGGAAGAAAATAATTAATACCAAGATTAAAGAGTGTTAGAAGTGACAACCCTGTTAATTTCTAAACTCTTTTTAATTTGAGGATGAAAGGATGATAAGACAATGGCAAAATATATTTTTGTAACTGGTGGAGTTGTCAGTGGCTTAGGGAAAGGCATTACAGCTTCTTCAATTGGTGTTTTATTAAAAGCAAGTGGATTAAATGTTTTTATGCAAAAATTTGATCCATATTTAAATGTTGACCCCGGAACAATGAGTCCTTATCAACATGGTGAAGTTTTTGTAACAGCAGATGGTGCTGAAACAGATTTAGATTTAGGACATTATGAACGTTTTATTGATGAAAATTTAACAAAAGAATCAAATATCACTTCAGGACGAATATATAAAAATGTAATTGAAAAAGAACGCCGTGGCGAATATGAAGGTGGGACAGTTCAAGTTGTTCCCCATGTTACTAATGAAATTAAAAAGAAAGTTTATCATGCGGCATCAACATCAAAAGCAGATATTATTATTACTGAAATTGGGGGGACAGTTGGTGATATTGAATCGTTGCCTTTTATTGAAGCAATTCGTCAAGTTCGCATGGAACAAGGACGAGAAAATGTTATTTATATGCATGTTTCATTAGTTCCATATATTGCAGCATCAAAAGAATCAAAGACAAAACCAACGCAACATTCAGTGCGAGAACTATTATCACTAGGGATTCAACCAGATATTGTTGTTGCTAGAACTGAACAAGTTTTAGAGGATAATGTCCTTGAAAAAATTGCGCTATTTTGTAATATTGAAAAAAATAATGTTTTAGTAGCTACTGATGTTGCTAGTATTTATGAAGTACCATTAAAAATGTATGAACAAAATGCTCAAATAGTAATTAGCAAGTTATTAAACTTAAAAGTCACAAAAACTGATATGTCAGGATGAAAACAATTTGTTGAAAAAATTAATCACTCACAAGAAGTAATTGAGATTAAATTAGTTGGAAAATATATTGAACTTCCAGATGCTTATTTATCAGTTAGTGAATCGTTACGAATTGCTGGATATGAAAATAAGGTTAAAATTAAAATTGATTGAATTAAAGCCGAAGATATTAATAAAAAAAATTATCAACAATTATTAAAAAATGCAAAAGGGATTTTGGTTCCTGGTGGTTTTGGTGAACGTGGTTTTGAGGGGAAAATTTTAGCATGTCAATTTGCTCGTGAAAATAACATTCCATTCTTTGGAATTTGTTTTGGGATGCAAGCAGCTGTAATTGAATTTGCCCGTAATGTTTGTCACATTCAGGATGCTAATTCTTCAGAATTAACAGAAACAAAAAATGCAATTATTGATATTATTCGTGGCAAAGATAAAACCGATGCTTTAGGAGGAACATTACGCTTAGGTAATTATAAGACAACTTTAGTTCCAAACACATTAGCACATAAGTTATATGGGAAAGATGAGATTTTGGAACGTCATCGCCATCGTTATGAAGTTAATAATGATTTTCGTGAACAATTAGCACAAGCAGGATTAGTATTTAGTGGTCTTTATGCTGAGAAAAACTTAGTGGAAGTTATTGAAATACCGAACCATCCTTTTTATCTTGCTGCACAATATCATCCGGAGTTTACTTCTCGGCCAAATAAACCAAATCCATTATTTAATGGTTTTGTGCAAGCAGTAATTAACAATAAATAAGATGAAAAATTTGAAAAAATAGGTAGATTTATATTAAGATTAAACCGTAGAAAGGTTGGAAATAAGTTATGAGCGGTACAAATTATCGAACACTAGCGATTGTTGGGAGCCAGTGGGGTGATGAAGGAAAGGGTAAAATTACTGATTATTTTGCTCAACAAGCAGATGTTATTGTTCGTTGAGCTGGTGGTGATAATGCTGGACATACAATTGTCATTAAAGGAACAAAATATAAGTTAAGTATTGTTCCTTCTGGTGTTTTTAATAAAAAATCAATTAATGTAATTGGGAATGGTTGTGTTGTTAATTTACGTAAATTAGTTAGTGAAATTAATTATTTACAAGAACATGGTTTTGATTGCAAAAATTTACGAATTAGTGATCGTGCCCATTTAATTTTTCCATATCATATGAAAATTGATGAATTGCAAGAAGAGTATCGCCAAAAAGATTCAATTGGAACAACAAAAAAAGGAATTGGTCCCTGTTATCAAGATAAAGCAGAACGAATTGGGATTAGATTAGGTGATTTATTTGATGAAAAAGGATTTTTACAAAAATTAGAAAATAATTTAAAATTTAAAAATGAAGTTTTAACAAAAGTTTTTAATAGTGAAGGATTTGACCCAAAATTAATTTGAAAAGAATATTTGGCATTATTTCAACAAATTAAAACACTAGTAACTGATACTTCAATTTTAGTTGATAATGCAATTCATACTCATCAAAAAGTTTTGTTTGAAGGCGCACAAGGAGTAATGTTAGACTTAGATCATGGTACTTATCCTTTTGTTACGTCATCAAATCCAACAGCAGCTTCAATTCCGGTTGGTGTTGGGATTGCACCGCGTTATATTAACAGTGTTTTAGGAATTGTTAAAGCATATAATACTCGTGTTGGAACCGGGCCATTTCCATCAGAAATTTTTGGCGAAGTTGAAACATATATTCGTGAAACAGGACGTGAATATGGGACTGTATCGGGGCGTGCGCGTCGAATTGGATGATTTGATGGTATTTTAATGAAACATTCGTTGCGAATTAGTGGTTATACTAGTATGGCAATTATGTTATTAGATGTTTTAACTACTATTAAGGAATTAAAAATTTGTATTGGCTATGAATATCAAGGACAACAAATTGATTATGTTCCAAGTACAATTAAAGAATATGAGATGTGTAAACCAATTTTAATAACAATGCCAGGCTGAGATGAGGACATTAGTAATGTTACAACATTTGAAGATTTACCACATAATGCTCAACAATATTTAATGAAGTTAGAAGAAATAGTTAGTGTTCCAATTAGTTTATTTTCTGTTGGTCCTGACCGTGAACAAACTATTTTAATGAATAAGGAGATTTTTTAATGATTGAACGTTATTTTGTTCCAGAGATTGGAAAAATTTGAAGTGATGAAAATAAATATAATACCTGAGCAAAAGTAGAATTATTGGTTTGTGAAGGATGGGCACAATTAGGATTAATTCCCACAACAGATATTAAAAAAATTAAAACTAATTTAACAGTAAACTTACCACGAATGTTAGAACTGGAAGCTGAAACAAAGCATGATGTTGTTGCTTTTACTCGAATGTTATCAGAAACATTGGGATCAGAAAAAAAATGAATTCATTATGGTTTAACATCAACTGATATTGTTGATACTAGTCAAAATTATTTAATTAAAGAATCAAACTATATTGTTAAAAAATATATGCTTGAATTAAAAGAAGCGTTAAAAGAAAAAGCTCTTACTTATAAAAATCAATTAATTATGGGTCGTACCCATGGAATGTTCGCCGAACCAACCTCATTAGGATTAAAATTTTTACTTTGATATGCTGAATTAGAGCGTAATATTAGGCGGTTTGATGCTGAAGGTTCAGCAATTGCTGTTGCAAAAATATCAGGTTCAGTTGGTAATTTTGCGCATGTTGAAGTTCAAGTTGAAGAATATGTTGCAAAACAATTAGGGCTAAACCTTGACCCAATTACAACGCAAGTAACATCACGTGATTATCATATTGCATTATTTACAAGTTTTAGTCAAATTGCTAGTTTGTTAGAAAAAATGTCGCTTGAATTTCGTCACTTCCAACGTTCAGAAGTGGCTGAAATTGCGGAAGGATTTAGCAAAAGTCAAAAAGGTTCATCTTCAATGCCACATAAAAAAAATCCAATTAGTGCGGAAAATATTGCTGGCTTAGCTCGTTTAGTGCGTAGTAATATGAATGTTACATTTGAAAATAACTTATTATGACATGAACGTGATATTTCCCATAGTAGTAATGAACGAATTATTATTCCCGACACATATCATTTAGTAGTTTATTTATTGAAACGAATGATCGGTGTTATTAATAATTTGGTTGTTAGTCCGGATAAAATTATTGAACATTTACAACAAGCCAATCAAATTTATTTTAGTCAAGTTGTTTTAACAAATATTTTGAAAGAAACTAATTATTCACGAGAAGAAGTTTATGATTTTATTCAAAAATGTACTTTAATCGCACAACAACAGCAACTTGATTTTAAAAATGTTTTAATTGATAATAATATAGCAAAATATTTAGCCTTACCAAAATTAGAAAAATTATTTGATAACAATTATTTTTTACGAAATATTGAACAGATTTATCAACGAGTGCTAAATTAAAAAAGGAGCGAGATAATGAAGTTAATTGTGGGTTTGGGGAATCCAGGTAATGAATATACTTATAAAAGACATAATATTGGTTTTTTAGCCATTTCTAAGTTGGTAGATAAATTTAATTTAGCAAAGCCAAAAAATGCTTTTAATGCTTTAATATGAGAAACAACAATTAACAACGAGAAAGTTCTTTTTTGTCAACCACAGACTTTTATGAATCTAAGTGGATTTGCAGTTTATCAAATTAAACAATTTTATAAATTAACATTAGAAGATATTATTGTCATTTATGATGATAAAGATATTCCTTTCAATGTTATTAAGTTAAAAAAGAATGGTTCAAGTGCTGGTCATAATGGAATTAAAGATTTAATTCAAAAACTAGGTAGTGAAAATTTTTTACGGATTCGTTTAGGAATTGGTAAAGATGTCCAAATTCCAACCCGAAACTGAGTACTAGGAAAATTTTCTCCTAGTCAGTTAGAACTTATTAATAATGATTTATTAGAAATAGTTTATCAAATTATGGTGCAATATTTAGAAAAAGCAACTAGTTTTGATAAATTAATGAGTCTTTATAATGGCAAATAAAATTAAACAATATAGTTTTAAAAGTAATAATCCGAAAATTTACTTAATTGCAACTCCAATTGGTAATTTGCAAGAAATGACACCACGAGCAATTGAAGTTATTAAACATGATGTTCAAAAAATTTATTGTGAAGATACGCGGAACACAATTAAACTATTAAATTATTTTAATTGTAAAAAACAGTTAATTTCTTTAAATAAAGAAAATGAAATGCAACGCTTAACAGAAATGTTAAATGATTTAGCACAAAACTTATCAATTGCAATTATTAGTGATGCCGGTTATCCACTGATTAGTGATCCAGGTTATTATGCTGTTAACCATATTTTGGAACATTATCCCTATGATGTAATTCCGATTAGTGGTGCTAATGCTGCTTTAAACGCCATTGTTAGTTCGGGTCTTAATCCTCACCATTTTTTATTTTTTGGTTTTTTAAATAAAGCAAAAACAAAAAAAAATAATGAGTTAGAACAACTGCTATCATTTCCATATCCTATTATTTTTTATGAAGCACCGCATCGAATTTTAGAAACATTAAAAATAGTTAAATCAGTTTTTGGTGAGCGTAAAATTGCCATTGGTAAGGAAATTACAAAAATTCATGAGCAATGATATCGTGGACAGTTAAGTGAAGTGCTTTTGTTTTTACAACAAGAAGAAAATGCTGCTTTTGGTGAGTATGTCCTTGTTGTTGATGGAGCGGGGAATCTTCCAGTTCCTGTTATTGCAGATGAAATTTTAGTTACCGAAATTGACCAATTAATTACAAAGCAAAATTATCGCGTTAAACAAGCAATTGATTTTGTCGCAAATAAATATAAAATTAGTAAAAATGTTTTATATAATAAATATCATCAGCAAAAGGAGCACGATGGAAAAAACAGAACGAATTAAACACTTAGTGTTTTGTAGCATTCTCTTTAGCTTAGAAATTATTGTTTTACCCTTAACTTATTTTTATATTTTAATTTATTATCAATTAAATTGATTAAGTTATTTATGATATTTTGTTAGTTGATGAAGTGTCCAAACTGATTTTTTAATTTTATTATTTGCCTTCGGAGGATTAATTTACTTTACAAAATTACGAAATTGTCATTTTGTAACAAACCAGTTTTTTATTTTATACATTGTCTTTTCTACCTTGTTAACATTTTTATTTTTTACACTTGGGACAGTTATCGGTGCCATTACTGGTGAAAAGTTTACTGCCAGTTGGAATAGCCTCGCAATTTATTGAATTAGTACAACAGTGCAGCATTGATTGTGTCCCGCGATTTTCATTATCTATTTTTGCATTGTGGTTGAAAAAGAATGTATTAATTATAAAAATTTTTATTTACAAAATTTATATAAGTTTTATCTTCATTCAATTTTTTATACTATTTTTATTGCTGCTCGGGAAGGAGTTTTATTATTAACCCCAATTGATGAAAAATTGTGAAATTATAGTATGCCAGCAAATAACTACTATGTACAATATTTTTTTCAAGATTTTCGCCGGTTAGAATATTATCTTTTATATTTAATTGTGTTAAGTATCATTATTGCTTTATTAATAACATTGGTTGTTAATTTAAATAATTTATTAGTTAACCACCAGAAAATTAAAGAAAGTCAAGAAAAAATAAATTAAATTTAAATAATTCTTATTTTACGGTAAAATTGAAATACATAAAAATTATAGAAGAATAGAGGGATAAAAAATGACAGAACAGAGTAATTTCTGAACAGATGTTGAAAAAGGAATGATGAGTTATTTAACAAAATATATTAATCTTTTTGAAACAGACTATGCAAAAGACACAGCGGAAAAAAATCCAAAAATAGAAGCTTTTTTAGCAGGAGCAAAGTTTAAAACTAATTTTGAAGATTTATTTAATTTTGTGAAAACAGAAATCAAACTATTATTTGATGATATTAGAGCAGAATATTTACAAGATAAAAAACCAGAAGAAATTGATCAGAAAAAAGTTACAACATTAATTGAAGTAAGCAAATTATTTAACGCAATTATTCCATTGCCACGATTTTTAAATGATTTTATGACTAGTGCAAAAGAAGCTAATCCGGTTGATTTAAATAAACTTTTTGTAAATATGATGAAAGTAGAAATTGGTGAGTTAACAAAAATTTATGATGATGAGATTAAAGATCTTGACCCAGCGCTTGATAAATGTTTAAAAGAGATTAATAATGCTAATGATGCCTTGGAAATTTGAAATTTAGTAAATCAATTAGGTTTATTTTTACAACGTAATATTATGTTAACTGATTTTTCTCCTGAAAAAGAAGAAGAAAAGTTAAAAGGACAATTAGCAAATATTGATCAAATTGAAAAAGATTATAATGATGGAAAAATTAAATTACCAGAATTTAATAAAGAAAAAATTATTGAAGAGGTCCAAACATATCATAATTTTGTCATTGCATTAAGTCCGGAAAAACAATTAGAAATTGCTGAAAAAACAACAGAATATCGTAATAAAGTCGTTCCTTTAGTTCAAATTATTCAATGCTTACATGATTTATTAATTAATATCTTAACTGCAACAAATATCATTAATACAGCAAAACAATAAAAATTTATTGTTTTTTTATTTCTAGTGATAAAAAAATAATAAAAAACTAGACTGCACCCATTTTAGTAAGTACTAATAAAAAGTATTTACTATTTTTTTTATTATATCTTTTTCTTTACGATTTGAATATCATGTATTTCATTTTATAACATCTTGTATATATTCTTCATGTGAATTATATATTTTATTATGGATTGTAGCTTTCTTAAGTAATGAATGAAAACTTTCTATAACAATATTATCTGCACAGTGGTATTTTTTACCCATTGAAATTATAATACCGTTAGAGACACATTTATAGTGATAAATAGCGG
>NZ_RCOO01000087.1:0-4735 GCF_003987485.1 Spiroplasma endosymbiont of Megaselia nigra | reverse complement strand
TTCATTAGCAAGTAGTTATCCGTTTGTGGCAACACCTTTAAATGATCCCCATGGGCAACTCTTAGGTACGAATGATATTGATGAACCGATAAGTTTTGAAATAAAACACCGCGATAGTTTCCGCAATAGTAGCAATGCTTTTATTGTTGGTATGACAGGGAGTGGAAAAAC
The DNA here is from genome assembly GCF_003987485.1 of Spiroplasma endosymbiont of Megaselia nigra. Taxonomy (NCBI): domain Bacteria; kingdom Bacillati; phylum Mycoplasmatota; class Mollicutes; order Entomoplasmatales; family Spiroplasmataceae; genus Spiroplasma; species Spiroplasma endosymbiont of Megaselia nigra. The sequence goes on along the minus strand of NZ_RCOO01000087.1, from coordinate 4,564 downwards.
ATTTAATGTTAAAAAGCAATTAAATTGATTATATTTAAATAATACAAAGTTATTTATTATTGACCCTGAACGGGAATACCACCAATTAGCCAATTATTATGGCGGTGAAATTATCCCCATTGGTAAATCAGATAAAGCAAGAATAAATCCGTTAGAGATTTTTTCAAATGATTTATTAGAACATATTTCGTTGTTAGAACAATGGTTTAAAATCTTATATCCGTCTTTAACGGATATTGATTTAAGTTTATTACAACAAACTCTTTTAAAATTATATAAAGATTTTAAAATTACAGATAAGATAGAATTAAATACTTTAAATGCTCGTGATTACCCTACTTTATCACATTTGTTTAATTTAATTGAAAAACAAGAAAAAAGCGAAAGTAATAAATCACATTTATACAATGTTTTATGAAAACTTTCCAAAGGAGCCGATGGTGCGTTGTGAAATGGAATAAGTACCTTATCGCTAAAAAGTGATTTGATTGTTTTTGATACTCACGAATTAACAACAAACAAAAACCGTCAAAACGCTCAATTGTTTTTAATGCTTTCCTTTTTAGATAAGGTGGTTAAACAAAACAAAGCCAAAAACCAAACATTACCAGTAGCTGAACAACAATGAATTTGTATTGCGATTGATGAAGCCCACTTGTTAATTAATGAAAATAATACCTTAGCGTTGAATTTCTTGTTTGAAATGACAAAACGCATTCGGAAATATAATGGTATTTTGTATATTATGACCCAAAATATCAATGATTTTATGGGTAATGCAAACATTAAAACGCAAGCCCAAGGAATAATAAACAACTTTTTATATCAATTCGTTCATCATTTAGCGCCAAGCGATTTACAAGATTATGATAATTTAATTTCAGCTAGCGGAAGATTAAACCAATATCAAAAAGATATTATCGCTAGTGCGCCAACAGGAACATGTCTGTTTTCGATTGGTGCTAATAACAGAATGCTGTTAAATGTTGAAGCAAGCGAAATAGAACAAGAAACTTTTAGTTAGGAGATAGATTTATGCGTAAAATAAAACAACATTATCAAAAACTTAATAAATTTCAAAAAGTAATCTTTTGATTATTTTTTGCTGTATTAATCTTTTTCTTGTTAGTTGCTTTAATTAATATTCCTATTTCGCTTGGCTATGCGGGGATAAAACTAAAAGCTATTACTTGGCAAACTTTTTCAACTGCATATGCAGAAGATATTTGCTTTAAAATTTCAGCAATTATTGGCATTATTGTTGTGTTTGTCGTTGCTGGTTTTATTGGTTATCAGAAATGACAACACTTTGATATGTTTGCGTACGAACAAAAAAAGAAAGCGAAAAGAAAAGAGCAAGAATTTAAACAAATTCCACAAGATAATTTGCTTAAATTAAACAAAAACTTTGGTTTAATTAAGTCAAATTTAACTCAGCATACTTTGTTGGTTGGAACAACGGGGAGTGGAAAAACAACGACATTAATGTTTTTGGTAAAACAATTAACTCAAATATTTAAACAAACTACAATTATTATTGATGGGAAGGGGGATATTGATTTAATTGGCAAAGTTAAACAATTAGACCCTAACGCCTTTATTTGAGAAATTGGCGGGACAACGTAATACAACCCTTTTGCAAATAAAAATAAAGTTATTTTAGCGGATAAGATAATGTCGTTGTTTGACTTTTCCGAACAGTATTATCAAAATTTAGCACATAATTATTTATTATTGTTGCTTGATATACTTTTAAAAAATAATATTGCTATTACTTTTGATAATTTAGTTAAATACTTTCCTATTAATGAATTAGAAAAAATAATTACTTTTAATGACAATAGTCATTCGTTATTATCAAATTTTAATGAAAAAGACATCAACGGTCTTTTTAATCAATTAAATGTTTATAACACACAACTAAACGATAGTTTGGGCAATAATAACAACTTGTTAGAATTGATTACTAAACATAAAACGATTTTGTTTAGTATTAATTCGTTAATGTATCCAAAACTAGCGTGTTCGGTTGGTAAAATCATTATCCAAGACTTTAAAGAATTAACTACTCTAAAACCAGTTAATCAAAAAATTAACATTGTTTTAGATGAGTTTAATGTCTTTGCTAGTGATACAATTGTCAACTTGATAAATAAGTCGCGTAGTTTTAATTATCAATGTTTCTTGTCATTTCAAACAACAAACGACCTAAAAACAAACAATATAAATTTAACAGACACTATCTTTGGGAATGTTAGCACTATTGTTTGTCATAACATTAAAGATCCAAATACAGCGGAATATGTAGCGAGTGTTTTTGGTACCCAAGAAACCGAAAAACTAACGCGCCAACTTGATTTTAAAAACAACACCGCTGATATGGGTTCGGTGCGTGCGGTGGATGAGTTTATTGTTCATCCGAACGACCTTAAAACCCTTAAAATTGGTGAATGCTATTTAAAAACAACGCTACCAAGTGGTAAGTTATTTATTAAAAAATCCCAAGTTTACCCCACTTGTTTAGATGGTTTAATTCAACACTTAAACAAATAAAAATGATATAATATAATTGGTTATCTTTAAAAAAGATAACTCCTTTCAATGATCTTTTTTAAATAAAAATGGGAATAGCATATTAAATGTGCCAATAGAAAACACCTTATTTCACTAAGGTGTTTTTATTTTTTTTAAAATATTTGAATATTTTAAAAATTTGCTATATAATAAATTTGTTAGCAACTAGATTGCTATTGACAATTAAAAACGGAAACACAATCTGATTTTGAACAAGTACTGTGTTTCCACTGACAATTTTAACATATTTTGTTTAACTTGGAATGTGTTGTATCAATTATTATAATATTGTTTGTGGAAATAGCGGTCTGTTATTTCCCTTTTTATTTGTTTATCCAAAAGGAGTGATAAAAAAATATTTTATCCGCACATTTGTGATAAAATAAACACAACTAAATAAAAAGAAGAAGATGCATCAACATCATTCTTCTATACACCTATTAAGGGTCTAACCAACCACTTAACTAGGGTTAATATATAATTTGCCTGAACCGCACATTTGTGGTGGTTCTTGGTTAAATTATAACATTTTTTTAATTTTTGTGTATAGGTAGAGTGATAAAAAGTCATCTACCTATTTTTTTATTTATTATTAAAATCTGAAATAAAAGGAGCAAATTTAAAATGAAAGATTTACAAGAATTAATTAAAGATTTAACAGGTATTAATGTTGAAGAATGAAAAATAAATAGATATTTACAAAATGAAAGATTAAATTTATCAAATACTAATTTAGTAGGTGTAGATTTATCAGATACTTATTTAAGACGCTCTAATTTAACTGGTGCTGATTTAAGAGGTATCAAAATCACTAAGAAACAATTAAATCAATTAACTATTATTGAGGAGAATGAATAATGACTATAACAGAATGAATTAAATTTAACAAACTTACCGAAGAAAATGAAACACTTAAAAAAAAGAACTTTGTTTGATAACCACTGAGTAAGAATTTAAACTAAAAATAATTATTAACCCTTATATCAGCATTGAAATAACCGAAAAGAATATTTTTGATTCTACATTTTGGAAAATATCAACGCTGATAAGGGGCTTAAATTCGCCCAAAACCACAGAAAGGAGAAACTTTTATGAGTATTAGTCGAAAAATCAAAAATAACAAAAGAAAAGACTTATCAGATTACTATGTAATTGATTATAAACAATGATGAAATGACATAAAATATAGGATAGAAAATAATATCTGCGATATTTGTGAAGATATGATAGTCGGAGAAAATCATTGCTCTTGTAATCGTTTTATCTGTAATGAACATTTTAATTTTAATAAAAATATTTGTTATTTTTGTTGTAATCCTGATAAAGTTATATCTCATCTTTGAGAATTTAGAAAATTTCAAGAAGCAATTGAAGAAAATGAAAATTTACCCTTAGAAAGGAAAACATTATGGAAAATTTAATTCAACAAGCAGAGCAAGTTAATTATCACTTTGTTAAATTGCCAACAGGTGGTCAGTTTAAAGTATTTAATCAGTTAGACAACCAAAAACATATGTGTAACTTTTTTGTCCATAAATCAGATATCTATAAACATACACCACTTTCAAATAAGGTTCGAGTTGGTGATAACTTTATCAGTGTGGCAAAAAAAGACATTCATGTCACAAAAACAGACCCTAACTGGTTTAATGTTGGCGTGCGTGTTTTTGGCACAAATCATATTTATTATTCCGACGGAACCCACATTAAAGCGACTGGGTGGGATGCAATGATTAAAACAAATATGTATAAATTTCATCACTTAAATACGTTGCGCCGTCAATTTGAAAAATGACAAGCAGTTGAACCTCGCCTTCGTAAGTTTAAAAACCGCGAAGAATTTTTGACTGACGTTGATAAAAAATACCAAACAGAACTACAAGCAATGGCAAAACAAAAAGCAGAATACCAAGCTTCAATCAAAGCTAAACATTCTGCAAAAATTACAAATTCAAACAGAGAAAATAATTCTCTTGTTGATGATTATAAC
>NZ_RCOO01000086.1:0-4739 GCF_003987485.1 Spiroplasma endosymbiont of Megaselia nigra | reverse complement strand
TTCTTTTGGACCTTTTGGTGTATTTAAAATTCCTTTTTTAAAATTTCTTTGTCATGAATCAAGTGTTTTTATATTTACTTTATATTTTTGTGCAATATAAGTAAGCGATGTTTGTTCAATTTATTTTACTGTATTTTTTCTAAATTCTGCAGTATATGTTTTAAATTTTTGTTCTTTTCCTGCCATTAAAAAATGCACCTCCTCTAAAAGTTTAGTAAAGTTCTTTTTTAATTTTACTTACTTTTTGGGGTGCAGTCTTACCACTGCCTAACACAAAAGCACTAAAAATGGTTAATAATCGTTTCATCAATATGCCACCTTCTTCCAATAAGATACTTATTACTTATTATTATATTGAATAATAAAAAAAAAAAAGCACATTCATGCCCTTAACAAATTATTTGCAAGATAAAATTTATCTTGCAAATAAAAGAGATTAAGAAATCATATTATTAAAATGTAATGCTATTTTCATATAAAAAATGTTTCTCCTAACATTATAATTTAATAATAAACAATAACAATTATTATTTATCTTTTGGTTAAGAAAAACATTATCAATTATTTTTAAAACAATATTTAATTTTGGTTAAACCAACGACCAAGTAATGCATCACCGTTTCGTTTACGACGACGAGCAATTAATCATGGAATTGAAATTACTAGTGTTAAAATAATTAAGAAAATAATAAAAATTACTAAACAAATACGATTTGTTTTTTTCTTTAAAGCTGCTAATTCTTCTGGATGAACAATTTCATATCCATAATAACCAATAATATTTGCTTTTCTTTTTTTTGTTAAAACAATATTCGCAATATGAACGCCTAATGTTACGATTAAAATAATAATTGTAATTGTAATGGCTGCTGTTAAATCATCAACAATGCCTCAACTTCAAAAACCAAACCGAAACTCTTCACCTGAATGTTGTTGAAAACCATATAAAATTCCTAAAATAATTCCACCAAAGAAATAAGTCGGAAATGCTAATCAATTTAAAACAATACTACGAACAGTCATTTTTTTATAATTATCAATTAAGAAATACGGAATAGTATGATTACCCCGTGTTAAATTAGAAAGATAACTATTTGTTTCAATTCGAACTCGTGATAAATCAAAAATACCAGCAAACAATAATCCTAGAGAAATTAACAAAAAAGTAATTGTCAAAAATGGATGAGGAATATATTTCGCTTTAATTCCCATAATTGCTTCTAATTCTTGTTGATGAGAAATAAAATATAAGGCAATAAATAAACTTGTCATCATTGTGCCAAGAAAACCAATAATAATCATAATTAAGGTACGAACTTTTTCCGAACGAATCTCACGAGCAATTTCTAAAGGAATTAAACGGTTAGCATATTCCTTATTAAAACGACGACGACGTTGTTTTTCTGATAACTGTGGTTGATAAGCATAACGATTATTTTTCATACTGTTTGTTAAAGCTGGTGGGTCAAATTGCGCTGATGGAGTAAAATGACCATTTTGATAATACGATGGTGGCGCTGGCATTGAATTTGTCATCATTTGATTATCATCAAAATATTGTGCTGAATTTGCACCACGATAGGCACCTTTGCTATCATAAGCTAATTCTGAACGATTAAATTGTTCATTAACTTGTGATTGATGATACGGTGATGCAAAACGTGATTGATAAGGAGGACGATATTGATTTGCATACATATTATCATCGTTAACATAACCATCACGGTGGTTCTGATATCCAATAAATTCAGCATTGTCATATCGCCCTTGATTTTGTTGTCCTGACCAATATTGATCATAATTATAACTTGTTACATGCTGCTGAATTCGGCGTGGCAAAATTTGTTGATGAACTGGACGCGAATAATTTTGCGCCGCATCATGATTATAATATGGTTCAACATAATCAGGTGGCATTTGTGAAGCATTTACATTCATTACCTCACAGTCTTCTTCAAGATACTGGCGGTCATGATTATTAGCATAATAATTATATTGGTTACTTAAGTTCATTCGTGCTGGACGAATTGTATTATTATTTTGATATAACATTTCCATATTATTTAATTGGTTTTGTTTATATGCTTCATTTGGACGAAAGTATTGATTTGACGAAAGATGATTTTGAGGCGTTCCATTTGGATAGGGTTGATTTTGACTAAAATCAACATTATTTTGGTTTCTTAATTCGGGATTAAAATTATCACCAAAACGATTTGCTGATTGCATTGGTGGTTGCTCATGTTGTTTATCTTTCACCATAAACGATTTAACTGTATTAAAAAAACCCATACTTTGTTTCACCTGCCCTAAATGTGAATAACATTGTATTAAAAAAGAAACCGCTAGTTTTTATCACCCATTTTTTTAGATAGCATAATTTCTTGTTCAAAATACTCAATGTTTTCCTTAAAACTAGTTTCTTGTTTTAATTTTACAATATTCGTTCAATTACTACTGCTTTTTTTACTTCGAAATAAAGAAAAAGTAATAATAAAATAAACAAATAATAATAGCGCTGCAAATCCTAGTAGAAAACCAATTAACCCGATTACTGGAATGTCTAAATCTAAAATTGTTATGCTTGTTGTCAAGAAGCCCTCCATATAAACACCACACTATCTATGAGTATTATACTATACTTTTTAAAATTTATGCAAAAAATATATTATTTTTATCCTAAACCCTTTTCTAATGTCTCTAATAATTTAGTTTTTACTTCATTTTGTGTTTGATAAGTTAATTTTAATGTATCAGTAAAGTGCTCTTGTTTAATTTGATCATAAATCATTCCAATTGTTGTTGTTAATTTAGTAATCTTTGCATCGTTATTAATATAATTAATAATACTATCATCAATCCATTTTGTGTTTTCAATCCCTAATCAATTTGAATTTGTTTTTGAAGATTGGTCAGTATTAATTCAACAAGAATCAAGTTGCTTATTATCTCATTGTTTAGTTACATTATTATAACTACAAGTTATTGAATAGATATTAGATAAAGCATCTTCTGTTTCTTGTGCAATATTTAATAACCCACTAGTAATAATATATTCATCACCATATATTTGAGATTGTGCTGTATCAACTCCAACAACTTTTGTTTTCGTTTTATTATATTTAATTCGGTCAATTGTATCTTGGGTTTGTGGTCCTGCAACAGGAAAAATAATACTTACTTTTTTATTAATTAAATAATCAGAAATCACTTTTCCTTCTCCTTGATTAAATGATTGTGAAAACCATGACTCATTGTCATTTAATACTTCTTGAACTTTTCTTATTGGTAATAAATTATTAATTTTGGGGTTTATGTTTTTAATTATTGCTAAAATATCTGTCATCAATTGATGTAAATTAGGATATCTAACATCGGTCTTAATAATTTCATTAAACACATCCGCTGATAATAAAAATCCTCATAAATAATTTGAAACACCAACTGGATTATCCATTCCTCCATAAGTTGCAATATTTAACTGTTGTTGAAATTCTGTTTGATGCAAATTAAGTCATATTGCTGTAACAAGACCCGCTAAAAAACCAGCAATTTCTTTTTGAAATAAAATTCCGACAATATTATCAGCTAACGGACCATATGGGTCCATATTTTTATGGATATTCTGACCACTACCATCAATAAAAATAACATTATCCACTAAGTTTGCTGCTCAACCAATGGTATTGGCATGACTAAAACCGGGTAAAATTAGCGTCTTTGCCCCAGCAATACTAGCTGTAATATAAGCTGCTTTAAATTCACCTGGTGTAATACCATTTGGTTCAAAATAGCTAGCTCGCAATGGACTATCTTGTCATTGTGTCATTGATGAAACTTGGTTAAATTGTGACACGATATATTTGCTTGCTCCTTCTCACGCTGATTGAATATAAGATTTATCATTAATTGACCCACCACTAGTAATTAGGTAGTATTCATTATTCTTAGGTTTTTAATAAAATTAAGTAATTAGAAACAAATTAAGTTTCGCTTATGACTAAATGATAACAAAATTTATAAAAAATTCAACTTTTTTTAAAAATATAATTTTTAGTTGAAAAAATAATTTATAAAATTATGAATTTTGACACACTAAAAAATACTTTTTAAAGTTATTACTAATTTTAAAAGGTTTTTTATTTTTTATAAAGATAAAAATTGCTTTTTAGATTGATTTAAATTAAATATATTAAATTCAATTTTTTCTTCATTCGTTTTACTATTAAGTCTTAACATTGAAGCAATTAACATATTCATAAATGTTTCTTTACAATATATTTTCGCACCACGCCCCTTAACAGCCTTAATATAGTGTGATATATCACCTTCCGCATGACAACCAATATTATATTCTAATGTTTGATTTTTAATTCCTTCTTTATTATTTTTAATTAATGTAATAGCTTTATTCAATAAATCTAATTTAGCATCGCTTATAAAAGATTTACTATCTTCTAAACACTTTAATAATTCTTCATATTTACCATTATAAAAATAATCAACAACTTTATGATATGTTTCTCTATTTTCCTTATTTTTACTTTGATAGGGATATATTTTTTTAAATATACTTATAAGATGAAATCTATCTAAACTATATGATACAGTGTTATTTTTATATTTTGCTTTTACTGCTTTATAAATTTTTTTAATTTGTTTTTCACCATCACTTAATATTAATATTTTAGTATCTTCATTAATATCATAAGTATCCATTGATTTAAAAATTTTATCAA
>NZ_RCOO01000085.1:0-4786 GCF_003987485.1 Spiroplasma endosymbiont of Megaselia nigra | reverse complement strand
GATATTACTGATGATATTGAAATCATTAAAACACAATTGCAAAGTGTTTATGATGAATTAATTAAGGTACAAACAGTTAATACTGGTGGCGTACCAAAAGTAGAAAACAAAGAAAACAATATTTTAGATACAGACAATGTATTTAATAAATAGAAAGAAGGAAGTAAAATATGGCACAAAACCCACAAAGAATTTTCGGAGATATTGCTAATCAAGCAACAAAACGAGACCGAGAAACATTTGAACAATGATATTTACAAACTTATCAACAAAAATTTAGTTGAGAAGCATTATTTGCGTGAAAAGAAGCCAATAAATTTGGTTTAACATATAAAAGAAAGAAAAATATTAAATATAATGACGGCCTAGAAAAAGATGGGCAAGTATTTAATACTGATGATAACCTATTAAAATATTCAACAGTAGAATTTTAAGATGGAATTGTTGAATTAGATACAATTTTAACTTTTGCTCGTAAATTAGACCCTGTAGAAAGTGATTTTAACCCTAATCTTTGGGCTGCTGATATTGAGCAAGCAATGGATACCGAAGTTGCTTATAAACGTAATAAAATTTTAGAAATTATTAATAAAGGAACAGTTACAACTATTCAAGGTAAAAAAGCAGATGATACAAATGCTTTACAAATTCATGATGAAATTATAGATAAAATATATGAAAATGGCTTTACGCCGTCAGAAACAGTTGTCTTAGGTTCGGCTGATTTTATTCGTGGAATTCGTAATAAATTACAGTTACAACTTGGAGCAAATGACCAAATAAATAGTGTAATTGCAACAAGTGGGGCAATGAAAACTGTTGAAGGAACAACATATTATATGGTTCCAAAAAAATTACCAATTATTAATAAAGATGGTTCAGAAGGAACAATTGAATTATTACCAAATGGAGTTAATGCAATTGCCTTTAAATTTAGCAAAAAATATGACCCGCTTATTTTACGCAAAAAATACCACACGCCATTAAGAGTTGGTGCTGCTGCATTAGGTACTGGTATGGGTAATACTTTAATTATGGAAAGAGTTTTATATTTAGGTGGAGCAGTTGTTGAAACTAAAGGAATTATTAAACATATAGTTACAAAAACTGATATTAGTAAAATTAATAAATTAGATAAACCAACTATTAATGTTACAGACCCAACAAAAGCAACAGCCGAGCAGTTAAAACCACAATTTAAATCTGTTGTTTTAAAAGCAGTAAAAGCCGTAGATAATTCTTTAACTGAAAGTGATTTTGATTACTTTATTGAAAGTAAAGGTGAAGACTGACCAATTAATATTACAAATGATAAAACTGTTGAAGTTCAAATTGAAGGTAAAAATAAAGCTACTGGTCAAACAAAACCAATTGAAGTTAAAATTAAAAATTCTTAATAGTACTAAAAATAGTACTTTTTCGTTTTAAAATGCCAATCGAAACATCTAAAACAGCTCTTATTTATGCTGTTAAAAAAAATCCAACTAGATTGTCAATCCAACAACAAGAAAAAAGTTTTGGTTTACAGTTATTAGAATTTTTAGGAATTCAAGTTTTAGCCCTTGGTTTATCAGTTTTAACAGGTGGTATTGCTTTGGCTGTTGGTTTAGGTGTTGGTTTATCTAATTTTTCCGCAGCATTTATCTCATTTGGAGTAGAAACAGCAACCGATTTTGCCGTAAATCAAATATACGATAAATTAACCTCAGAAGTGACAACAAAAAATACTGCCTTAAATTTGTTACCAGCAATTGGCGGAATTGGTAAATTAACGCTTGCTGCACGAACAACTAGAATTTTAAAATTATCAAAATAAACTAAATTACTTGAAAAATTAGGTGTAATAACTTCTAATAACTTAGAAGATGTTGTAAGACAAGTTACAGGTAAAAAGATTTTATCTGATAAATTAATATTTGATTTTACAAAGCAGGCTAATAATGAAATTTTATTATATACAATTGGAAAATTAGCCCGAAATGATTTTTATAAAGGTTTTAAAGTTTCTAAATTTGAAACAATTAATAATTTATTAAAAATTGAAAAAAATATTCAAAAAATAAGCCCTACATTAGTTCAAAAAATACCACGCATAAATGAAACAAATGCTAATAAATGATTGTCTGAATATGGATTAAATATTGACAGGATAAGTAAAATTGATACTAATGAATGATATAACATTATGGCTAATCTTCATAAAAAAGGTGTTGGTAAAAACCTACTATTAAATGCTAATTTAATGCGGGGCAGTAAAATATATAATAATAAATTATTAAATATCTTACATCAAACACCAATTAAACTAAATAAAGTTTTAAATCATTTAAACCCAAATTTTTATATTCAAAAAGTAACTAAAAAATTATTAGCCCCGATTAAAAAACAAATAATTACTATTAAACAAAAAGTAATTAGTAAAATTACCGATAAAACTAAAAAAATATTATCTAAATTTGAAACAAAGGCCATTCAAAAAGGCCAATTGTTATCTTTTGCTTATGGTTCTGATGTTTTTTTAGCAGTTAAAATTGTTCCTTTATCAGTTGCGGGTGAAGTTGCGCTAACAATATATTATAAAAATCCTAAATATGTCCCTATTGTCGTTATGACAACTTTAATCAAAGCTGAACAGTTTGTTTTGGCTCCTGAACCATTTAAATTTTATATGAACAGTGAGTGATTTATTGGTTGGGGATTTAAAAAAACAAGTTTTTTTAATTTAGTTTCTTTTGCCCCAGTTGCTTATCAACAAGTAGTAAAAGATAGTTTTAAAATATATTGGACAATTGCTAAGATATTAAAGTTGCAAGAACAAATTAAAAATAACTTTAATAAAAATAAATTGTTAAATACGCTAGAAAATAGTGTGGTTACTAGTTTATTGGGTAATGGACTAGCATTTCAAACATACAAACAACTAAGAACAAAACAAGATTTAAACAAAACAATTAAAACAAAAACATTGCTAAATAGTAAAAAATTTATATTAAAGAAAATATATTCTAAAAAAAGTAAATGATAAGGAGATGATTAAATGTTAAATGAATTATGAGAAAATGTTACTTTGGAAAATTATAATAATTTTAATCCAATGACAGGTAAAATTACCCGAGTTCCAGTTCGTTATAATAAGTTCTTTAAAGGTGATGTCGAATTATGATTTAAAACATTTGCTTTAAGAGCCCAAAATATGATTAATTCTTACTTAAACTATCCATTTTCAAAACTAAAATTTGAAACATTTAAAGACCCATTATTAAAGAAAATTTGTATTAATATGGTGTTTATTACAATTGAGCATTGAACATTTAACCGTATTCCAATTGAATTCTTTACTTCAGCAAATATGAGCGTTGGTAATATTAATTATTCTTCACAAAATGACCCTATGGCAACATGACAAGGTCTATTGCCTACCTATGCAAAATCATTGGCTAATTTAACAACTTTAAAGAAAATGTTTCGTACTTTTCAAGAAGAAGGTATTGATTTAACAATGATAGATTTAGAAGCATATTATACACAATTAGAAGTTGATGCTTTAATAGAAAAAGAAAAAACTAAGATTGACAATAAAAGTATTGTTAAAAATAACAATAATGAAATAAATGTTCCGTTTGATAATAATACTATTTATAAAGAAAATAGTGTCTGAAAATCAAAACAAAGTGGCGGTAGTGATATTAAAATTGATAATAAAACAATTATTAAAAATACTGCTGATGAATTAATGGTTTCAGATTTAAAACAAAATAAAATAACTTTATTACCTAATAGTAGTGGTCTTGCTAATGCTGATTTTAATGTTGAAACTGGCGAATTAAGAATATTAGATCCTAGTTTTGAAGGTGGTAAAAATACTGCTGATTATATGATTATTGATAGTACAGTTGCGGGAATTGAAAGTACTGATGATACATTTGGTACTACTAAATATTTAGATAAATTTTATTTACAGAAAAAAGATTTACCTAAAATATCAAATGATTGAAAAGTTGTTGATACTAGTGATTTTGTTCAAGATTCTAAAGGATATAAAATTAAAAATTTTAATAAGTCAGAATATTATTATCGTTTATGGTGTTATACAACGCTTGAGATAGAACTATATATAATTACGCATATAAACTTTAAAGGTCAATTAGCAAGTGGAATATCATATGGAAATAATCCAAGTCGTTGAATTACCATTCAATTATTTTCCAACGGTGAGTTTAAATTATCATCAATATCAAATAGTGTTGAAATTAAAGGATTGTATATTGAAAGAAAAAAGGCAAATTAGAAAGGAGATGTTATTATGCCAAAAGTAACTATTAAAGATATGATTATGTTTTTGAAAATCTTTGGAGTTTCATCATTGTTTTTTATTGCCGGAATTATTATTTGTTTTATCGGAGAAAAAACATTGGGTATTTCTTGACCAGCATATGTTATTGTTTCAGCAATGCTTATTGGAGCAGGAATTATAGTTTTAATTATTGAAACTATTAGATTTATCAAAACTCATAACAAACAACAAAAACAAGATAGTATTGAAGATGTTATTAAAAAAGAAGATACGAAATAAAGAGGTGATATAAATGGGATTGTTACCAGCAAAAAAGAAATTAAAAAAAGAATATGATATTGATAGTTATTATCTTAATTTAGCATCAACGATTAGTAATCGTAAAAATGTTATTGTTCAAAAACATAATGAAATTTTAGAAAAAAGAATTTGTGAAGATAATGCTAATTTTTTAAATCCACGTGAGTTAGAAATTAGCATCTATAATCCGCT
>NZ_RCOO01000329.1:0-624 GCF_003987485.1 Spiroplasma endosymbiont of Megaselia nigra | reverse complement strand
TTTCTTATTGATTGCTTTGTTTTTATTCTGACGCACGGCGGAGTTATTAATTCTTTATGTAATATCGCCTGTTGTGATAGTATCGGCAATTCAAGATGATGGACGAAGATTTAAAAACTGAAAAGAATTAACGGTTGCTCGCTTTATTAGTTTTAATATGGTTTTTTTAGCATATAGTTTGTTCTTATGGAGTATGTCTGTATTCGCGGAAATTGGTAAAGCCATTCCCGACCCAACAACAAGACCAATTTTTACTTTATTAGTTATTTTTGCGTTTGGCATTGTTGTTGTGAAATCCCCTCAACTATTATCATCGTTGTTGGGTGGTAATACATCGTTGGGTGATGGGATTGGTAACATAATGGGGTTGAAAGTAGCAACCAATGCTTTTATGACTGGTGGGGCGTTGACAGTAAGTGGTGTTCGTGCAAGTTATAATTTAAGTAAAAAAACTGCTCGTAGAATTGGTACAATGCGTGCATATCACGCAGGAATAAAAGAACACGGGTTTAAAAATGTTGCCAGGGCACAATTTAAAAACGCATTTACTGGTGGTTATAAAAATCAACATAGCAAAGCAAGTGAAAAAATCAATCAGTGATTTACTGATAAATAAATTTAAAA
>NZ_RCOO01000084.1:0-4836 GCF_003987485.1 Spiroplasma endosymbiont of Megaselia nigra | reverse complement strand
GCGATGTTTGTTCAATTTCTTTTACTGTATTTTTTCGAAATTCTGCAGTATATGTTTTAAATTTTTGTTCTTTTCCTGCCATTAAAAAATGCACCTCCTCTAAAAGTTTAGTAAAGTTCTTTTTTAATTTTACTTACTTTTTGGGGTGCAGTCTTTGGCGTTAATGATGCCCCAAGTTTAAGTAAAGCTGATATTGGTGTTGCAATGGGAAAAACAGGGACAAATGTTTCAAAAGAAGCTGCAAATATTATTTTACAAGATGATAATTTTTCAACAATTATTCGTGGTGTTGAATAAGGACGGAATGTGTATCATAAAATTAAACGGGTTATTGCTTTTGTTTGTATTGCACAATTAGCAAATGTGTTAGCTTTTATTATTATTTTAGTTACAACTAAAATTAAACCATTTGATTCTGTTAACATTTTATGGTTTAACTTAGTCATTGAAACATTAATGTCAATTACAATTGGTTTAGGAAATAATGATGATGGCTTAATGCTAGAAAAACCACGAAGTAAGAAAGAAACTTTTTTTACCAATAGTTTAGTTACAATTTTATATTTAGCTTTTGTAAAAGCTGCTACTGTTATTGGTACATTTTTTATTGGTAAAGATATTTTTCATAATATTGAAGATGCTAAAATTGCGACAATCTTAGTAATGGCTTGTTCACCAGTAATTTTTGCTTTTGCAATTCAATTACCAAATTATCGAATTAAAACACAATATAATGTTCCTCCGACTAATTATTATTTATTAGTTGCTTCAGTAATTGCGTTGGTATTAAATTTTTTGATGGTTTATACACCGGGTTTAAACTTATTTTTTTAACAACAACCAAAGAACATAAATTTGACACTTCACCACTGTTATCTTGACAAATGACTGTAGTATCATTAGGAATGATGGTGCTTCCATTATTAATACTGTTGGGATATGATGCATTTCGTAAATTAATCAAACGATAAAAGAATAACATTAAAAATTGTTTTATTAAGTCTTATTATAAAATGTTGTCAGCCCAACTACTAAAGGAAAGCAAAAAATTTTTAATTTATTAAGCAATTAAAGTTTTTCAATATTTTTTAAAATTAGTTATTTTTCTTATATAATTAACTTAGTGATTATTGGAATGGGTGAATAATATGTGAAATCTTGCAAAAGAGACTACGCGAGGGTTTACAAAAAAAATAACTCAATTTATTGGGTTAATTTTGTTTATTATTGGTGCAGTTTTAACCTTTACAGCTCTTTTTTCAACTGTTTTTCAAGTTAAAAATGGCTTAAATGATATTAATAAAAATAGTCTTCCTTATCAATATAAAATTCGAGTAGATAGTTTAAATATTGATAATAATGTGTGAAAAAGAAATCCTGCTTGAAAAATAAATGAAAATAATTGTACTTTTTTAGCTCAGTTTTATAATGAGTCAAAAATTGATGCTGAGCATTTAACATTTAATAATATTCGTGCTGATGTTTTAGGGTTAAATTGTGATTTAACTAATTCTGAAATTTGTAAATGAACAAAAGAACCATCATACTTAAACCCAGAAATGGGGACAGCTTCTTTTACTGCCTTAGTTAAAAATTTTAATAAGAATCTTACTGCTGCTTTTTTAAGTTATATTATTCATAATCCAGATGAAAGTCTTTTAAATGATTTAATTAATGGTGACAAAGTTGGCTTAGAACTTAGTTTTAATGTTGGTTATCAATTTACTGCAAATAATTTAGCAAAAGATACGCAATATTTTAATGCTACTGCTGTTAACAAAAATAAAAATTTATTATATAACGGTGATGGTTGACGAGGTAATAATATTTTTTATACTCCGTTTAATCGTCTTTTTGAAGTAACAAAATGAGAACATATTAGTGATTTAACAGAAAATAACATTATTTTAAATAAACAATATGCTAATTATAATCATTTAAAACTTGGTGGACACTTTAATTTAGGAAATAGTCAAAATTTACAATTTAATATTATTGGATATGGGGCAAAGGTAAGTAATATTTATCCTGATTTAGTAAGTCTACCAACTCTTGCTACTGGTCATAAAATTATTGATTTAAAAAATGGTTCAGTATTATTTATGAATGATATTAATTTTAATGCTATCAAGCAAAATTTTTCAAATGGAACTGAAAAAATTACTAGTTTTATTAATGTTAATGGTAATTTAACTGAACCACAAAAAATAACTTTATTAAGAAAAGTTTTAAGCAATTATTTTGTAGCGCCTGATAATGCAATTGTCGCTTTTGAAGCATCATTACCGGGACAAGTTGTTATGTTAACAAATACTGGTTTTATTATTAATACTTTAATTGCTGTTGCTTGTTCAATTATTATTTTATTTATTATTGCTTTTTTCATTAAAAAAGATATTACTAATGCAAAACGACAAATTGGAGTCTTAAAATCATTAGGATATCATCGCTTTGAATTATCATTTATTTTTACTTTTAACATTATTTTTACAACTTTAATTGGTTGTTTATTAGGATGAGCTTTAAGTATTCCTCTGCAAATGTATTTCACTGGTTCAAATTTATATTCAATAGGATTACCATTATCATCATTTTATTTTAATCCACTAATTTTTGTTTCAGCGACAATTTTTATTCCACTTATTTTTATTGGGATGTCTTTCTTAATCTCATTTATTCTTTTAAGTCGGACAGCCTTGGATTTAATTTATGATTTAAAAGGTTCTAATTTAAGTTTTCGTCCTAAAAAATTAAAAAAAGGTCGTAAATATGCTCATTTTGGATTAACATTTAATGTTCATTTATCATTTACCTTTGCACTAAAATCTTTAGGAAAATGAATTATGGTATTAATTGTTTTAGCTTTTTCGTTCTTTTTGTTAATTTTCCAGTTGGATGCAGGAGTAATGGCACAAGGAATTGTTAAAGATTCTTTCCGTTATTTTAAGAATGATATTAAATCATATTTAATTGCTAGTTATGATCAACAAGATATTGCACAAGAAGCCAGCAATAGTAAAACTTATCAGTGAATTACGGCTGATAAGCGTATGAATTATTACCATGAGGCAAAAATTCTTGATGATAATAAAACATTTAATTTTCCAAATCCATTGATGTGCTTTACAAGTCTATCTGTTTCAGATTCAAAAAATATGAAAAAAAATTGTGGTGATTTATTAAATATTATTGGTGATCCAAGTGGTGCAACTCTTGTTAGAAGTAAGATTAATTATGATGAAGAAACAAAAACATATCCATATATAAGTGCAACAACAGTTGAGGCAGTTGCTAATTATAAAGTTAAGGATAATGAGTCTGGTGAATGAATTAATGGATGAGATAATTTAGTAAAAATTATTAATCTTATGAAACCATTTTTAATTGAAAAAGGAATAAATGAAGCTGATATTCAAACAATTATTAGTGGAATTAATTTGGTTAATAGTTTAAGTACAACAACTAATGTTCAATACCCAGATATTTATTTAGGACAATATATGGTTTATAATAAAAATTATGATTTCCCGTATGTTTTCTTATCAGCAGGTTGAAGTCCAGATGATACTAAAAATTCAAAAAATCCAGTTTCACAATTAAATGTTGTTGGGTTAACAAGTGATGAAACAGAGCGTAATCAATTATTGAATTATCGTTCTAAGACAACACCAAGTGATATTGCCCAAAAAGAAGTCTTTGGCTATAAAATTAGTTCAGACCCTACTGGGAATGACTCAAATGTTCCAATTAATGAACCAATACCAGTTCTTTTAGCAAAACGGGTTTATCAATCGATGAATTTAGTTTCGGGGGATATTTTTAAATTAAATGTTCGAATTACAAATGCTATTGGGTATGTTCCAGTTGCTTTTAAAGTGATTGGTTCAAATGATGCTGATATTAGTTCAGGGAATATTTATATGAATCAAGATTCATTAGTTACGGTTATGAACCAATGAGTTAATTTAACTAAAAAAGGAGAACAATTTTTACCAAATCCTTATTATAATGTTGTTGCATCACGAGCTAGTCCATTGGGAGTAACCTTGCAGCCTTATCGTATTATTTCGTCATTTTCATTAAACGATAATTATGATTTTACAATGTTTGATAATAATAAAAAACCGGATCTTAAAAATGCATTGGACTTAAGAACAAATTTAAAATTATTAAATGGCATTAACAAAATATGACCATTTGATACTTTACGAGAAAATTATTCACAAGGAATGCGAACTGTCCGGGATGTTCTTAATGTTTTAGAAGGATTAACAATTGTCATTGTTGCTTTAATTTTATCAGTCTTAATTGCTGTGGTGCTTGATGAAAATCGCCGTACAATCTTAACTTTAAAAGTCCTTGGATATCCAACATGAAAAATTATTGCAATTGTTTTAGGATTTTACTTATTTGCAATTGTTTTAGGTTATGTTTTAAGTTATGTTATTGCCCAATTATTATGGAATGTCATTGCTCATATTGTTTTTAAAAGTACCGGAATGTTATTAATTCCTTCCTTTTCATCTTATGTTGTTTCAATAGCAACATTAGCAATTGGCTTTATTTTAATTTCAGTAATTGGAGTAGGGATTTGAAAAATTAAAAAGAATAAATTATAGAGTGCACCCCAAAAAGTAAGTATTAGTAAAAAAGGTTTATAAACTTTTATTTATTATATCCTTTTCTTTGCGGCTTGAATATCATTTATTTCATTTTTTAACATCATTAATATATTCATCATGCGATAAGTAAATATTGTTATGAATTGTTGCTTTTTTTAATAAAGAATGAAAACTTTCAATAACAATATTATCAGCACAATGATAATTTTTACCC
>NZ_RCOO01000083.1:0-4843 GCF_003987485.1 Spiroplasma endosymbiont of Megaselia nigra | reverse complement strand
CCGCTATTTATCACTATAAATGTGTCTCTAACGGTATTATAATTTCAATGGGTAAAAAATACCACTGTGCAGATAATATTGTTATAGAAAGTTTTCATTCATTACTTAAGAAAGCTACAATCCATAATAAAATATATAATTCACATGAAGAATATATACAAGATGTTATAAAATGAAATACATGATATTAAAATCGTAAAGAAAAAGATATAATAAAAAAAATAGTAAATACTTTTTATTAGTACTTACTAAAATGGGTGCAGTCTATATTATGATTTTTTTTATTATAATGAATTAAATTAATCATTATTATTTAAAATATATTATAATTGTTAAGTGTCTAAAAAAGAGGTGAAGCAAATGAATCAAAAAACAATTGAACGATTAGAAACGATGTTAAAGCGGTGAAATTTAATTAATGAAGAATTAACAAAACCAGAAATAGTTAATGATGTAAAAAAGTTAACTAGTTTAGCAAAAGAACAAGCACAATTAGAGGAAACCGTTGCTTTATACTTAAATTATAAAAATGTTTTAAATAATATTAATGAAGCAAAATTAATTTTAGAGACAGAAAAGGATTATGAGTTAATTGAATTAGCAAAAGAAGAATTAAAAACCTCAGAAATAAGAAAAGAACAACTTACAGCAGAGTTAAAAGTAATGTTATTGCCAAAAGATCCTAATGATGATAAGAATGTTATTTTTGAAATTCGTGGAGCAGCAGGTGGTGATGAAGGAAACATTTTTGCTGGTGATTTATATCGAATGTATATAAAATATGCAGAACAACAACATTGAAAAGTAGAATTAATTGAAGCAAATGAATCAGAAGCAGGTGGCTTTTCTACAATTTCCTTTATGGTTAAAGGAGATCGTGTTTATTCAAAAATGAAATTTGAATCAGGAGCACATCGTGTTCAACGAATTCCAAAAACAGAAAGTAAAGGGCGAGTACATACATCAACAGCAACCGTTGCTGTTTTACCAGAAATTGAAGAAGTTGATTTTGAAATTAAAACTGCTGATTTAAAAATTGATACTTACCGTGCCTCAGGAGCAGGGGGACAACATGTTAATACAACTGATTCAGCTGTTCGAATTACTCATTTGCCAACAGGATTTGTTGTAACTTCCCAAGATGGCCGTAGTCAACATGATAATAAGGCATTAGCAATGCAACATTTACGAAGTAAATTATATGAAGAACAGCAACGTAAAATTAACGAAGAGCGTGGAACATTAAGAAAAGATGCAGTAGGAACAGGCGACCGGAGTGAAAAAATTCGAACATATAATTATCCTCAGAATCGGGTTACTGATCATCGTATTAATTTAACACTACAAAAATTAGACCAAATTATGGAAGGTAATTTAGATGAAATTGTAGTACCATTAATTAATGAAGAACAAAGATTGAAAATGGAAGGAAACTAATGACAGTTAATGAATTAATTCAAAAGTCAGAAGATTATTTGAAAGACTCGAATAATGCTAATTATCTTGCCGATATTAAAATTTTAATAGCATTTTTTATGAAAACTTCATTAGCAAAATTATATGCAATTCAAAATGATAAAATTAATTTTAAGATTGATGATTATTGACAACAGTTAATGGCATATCGTAATGGAAAACCAATCCAACATATTACTAATTTACAAAATTTTTATGGATATGATTTTTATGTTGATTATAATGTTTTAATTCCTCGCTATGAAACAGAAGAATTAGTTGATAATATTAATATTATAATTGATGAAATATTGCTTAATAATGGTGATAAACCATTAACTTTAATTGATATTGGAACTGGGAGCGGAGCAATTGCAATTAGTTTAGGCTTAGAAAATCCAAGTTTAACAATTTATGCTAGTGATATTTCAACTGAAGCATTAAAAGTAGCAAAAAGAAATATTAAGCAGTTAAATTGCAAAAATGTTAAATTATTGGAAGGTGATATGCTAGAACCATTTATTAAAAATAAGATTAAAGCTGATCTACTAGTTTGTAATCCACCTTATATTCCAAAGAATCAAAATATTAGTAATCGTGTTAAAAATTATGAACCACATGTTGCTTTGTTTAGTGATATTGATGGCCTATATTTTTATCGAGAAATTTTTCAAAATTGACAAAAGGTTGTTAAAAAAAATGGCATTTTATGTTTTGAACATGGTTATGACCAAAAAAAAGATTTAGAAAAACTAGTAAAAGAATATTTTCCAAATCAGAAATATTATTTTCAAAAAGATATAAATAAAAAATGACGAATTTTATTTATTAATATTTTGTAGTAAAATAAAAGAAACTTAAGTGTGGGGTGCAGGATATGGAAGATAAACTTAAAAATATTAAAAGAACTCGCATTATTAGTATTGCTTTTTTATTAGTTTTATTTATTATGGTCCCATATTTTACTTTTATATATGTATCACATAGTGATCAACTTTTAAAAAAATACTTTAATTTTATTGCAACAGTACCTAAGGATGTGTTAACAACATTTACAACACCTAATCTACCAAATGAGTTTTTAATCTTTGGTTTGCCATATATTGCGTTAGGAACATTAACAGGTGCCATTATTAGTAGTGTTTTTTACATTAATCATCAAAAACGAACAGTTAATTTTAATAATAGAATGTTGTTAATTGGAACAGTTTTTATTATTTCTTTTTTATTTAGTGCTTGTTTATTATTTTCACTTGCAGAATATTATTATGATTTATTTACAGAGTGATGTCGTTCTTTAAGAGGTGGTTATACTGGTCCTGAGTTTGTTAAAAATATTCAAGATATGATTCATAAAGATATTCCAAATCGAGATGCAATTGTTAAAGCATTAATTAATTTAGCAACAGGGCCTGGAACAAAAAATAAATATCCATTAACATGAATTGGTCTTAATGCTATTTGATGAATTACAGGATTACAAATGATTTTTATTATTTTTATTATGTTGAAAGTTAGTTTTAAATTAGAATGATTATTAAATGATAATATTAATCCAACTAAAAAAGAAGAATTATTTGTTTTAAAAGATACATTTAATCAAAGTCGTCTTAAAAAGTTTATTAGTCTATATTTAATTCCAAATGAATTTAATATTTCACTATGAGTCGTTTTTTTTTCAAGTATGGTTTTTATTCCCCAATTTGTTTATACAATTATTATTGGCAGTAGTTTTACTGATGCAAACCGGTTTTTTTTATTTTCTTACTTTTATCCACAATTAACAATTAATGCTATTATACCGAATACAACTAGTATTTTAGATCAACCAAATATTGATTATTTTGAGATGACAATGAATATGCCCAGGTCAGGAATTTTTATTAGTGTTGTACCAATTGTTTCTTCTGCTTTAATTATTTCAATGTTATTTGCATTTACTTTTGTAATGTTGAAAAAACCAAATTTAACTAAAAAAGGTTTTATTAGTTTTTATGTTAGTTTTTTAATTGTAACTGGGACTTCACTAGTAATTTTTCTGGTTTCTCAATATGAATTAACAAAAGCAGTTGATTATTGAAATAGTCAAAGTGATAATTTTAAAGAAACAGTAATGAAGCCACTTTTTAAAACAAGACATTTAGATTACTTTTGATTACAAGGAAATGAATTATTAGCAAGTGGTATTCTATTATCTGCCTTCATTACTGTTTTATCAATTATTGCTCTTTCACATATTTCAAAAATTAAAAGTAATCATATTAGCAATGAACAAATTAAATCAAATTCAAAGGGTTCATAAGAAAGGAGGCTAATTATATATGAAAGTATATATTGTAAAAGATCGTAAAGAGATTATTGCTGGTTATTTAGCAGAAAAAGTTATTATTGTTCCAACAGATACTATTTATGGTATGACGTGTATTATTAGTTCACCAGTAGCAAAAGCGAGAATTTTTAAAGTTAAAGGACGATCAGAAAAAATGTATTTATCAGTTATTGTTAGTTCAGTTCGTATGGCGAAGAATTTTATTGAATTGCCACGTGATGATTTAAAGCTCTTTAAAAAGAATGAAACTATTACTATAATAGGTAACATAAAAGATGATATTAATAAGCTTTATAACATTACAGAAGATAATACAATTGGGATTAGAATTACAAAATCAAAATGATTAAAAAAAATTATTAATAAGGTTGGGCCAATTTATGGGACAAGTGTAAATATTAGCGGTCAAAATTATGCTAAAGAATTTAATGATCTTCAAAAATTTAATGTTCATATTATTGTTGACGCTGGTTATTTAGATAATCGTCCTTCAAAGATTTATAATTCTTTAACAAAAGAATTTATTAGATAAGGAGGCAAAAAATGGCAAAAAAAATAAATAAAAAACAATGATCATGATATCGAATTATTAATGTTGTTGTTTTATGTATCTTAATTTTGTTAACATGTATTTTTACTGTTTTATTTATTATTAACCAAGAAAAATATACTGTTGCTTTCTTAATTACAATCTTATTTTTAGGTGTATGAGTTATTGGTTACTTTATGGGGCATTTCTTTTTTATGAATAAAGATAATCTTCGAATTGGGACAAGAAAAATAATGAGGGACTATCGTAAAAAAGATGATGATTAGAGTGCACCCCAAAAAGTAAGTATTAGTAAAAAAGGTTTATAAACTTTTATTTATTATATCCTTTTCTTTGCGGCTTGAATATCATTTATTTCATTTTTTAACATCATTAATATATTCGTCATGCGATAAGTAAATATTGTTATTAATTGTTGCTTTTTTTAATAAAGAATGAAAACTTTCAATAACAATATTATCAGCACAATGATAATTTTTACCCATAGAAATTCTAATTCCATTAGATAT
>NZ_RCOO01000082.1:0-4929 GCF_003987485.1 Spiroplasma endosymbiont of Megaselia nigra | reverse complement strand
TGAAATAACCACATAATTTTAAAAAAATATTTTTTTTGAAAAAATAGTTGCAATTTTTAATAAAAGATATAATATTGACTTAATAAGGGTTAAAAATCCTAATTGAATCTTTACTTTACAAAAAAAAGAATAAATTAATAATAAAACTTAAGTTAAAAAAACTATATATTAAAATTAAAAAATAATATTTATTATATTTATTATCTTCTAATACTGTTGTTCAATTAATAATTAAAATACTATAAAAAATATTCATAATTACACCATACAGAACAATAGTTAAATATGGATAATAACCCTTTAAAATAAAATTAAGAAAAAATATTTGAAAAATGGGATCATATATCGTAATGCTAATATTGTACTTAAAAAAGAAAACTGCTGTAAATAAATAGTAACTAATAGTCAATAATAAGAATAACATTAAAATTAAAATACTTATATTAATAATAATTTGGATAATACGTCTATAACCATAAATTGAAGTTGTCATTATTTGCTCATTCATATTTTTAACTAGCGATATATTGTATATTATTAATAATTTGGATAAATAGCTTTTTCTTAATTTAATTATAACAAAAAACTACTTTAAAATTGATTATCTAATCATAAATAAATTACTCTCTTTTTTAATAAAAAATTAAATGTTATAAAAAAGTTTGCATTTCTTAGCTAAAAAATGCAAACTTTACCAACTATTTTATTTTTTTATTTTCTCAATTATTTTTTTTATTTGCTCATTACATTTTGAATAAACATCCAATAAACTACGTTTTTCAATCATTGCTCTAATCATCTGTGAAATTAAATCAGCAATTGAAATGACTTCTAACCCGTCAAATAATCGATCTTGATTAATATCAATTGTATTTGTAACAATAACCTTTTTAACTGTTCCATCATTAATAAGTTCTGTTAAACGCTCTTTTGCTGGGGGTGAAAATACTCCATGGCATGCTAATAAATAAACTGCTTTTGCCCCATGCTGTTTTAATGCTTTTGCTGCATTACAAATTGTGCCAGTTGTATCAATCATATCATCAACAATAAAACAAATACGGTCTTTGACATCTCCTAAAATAAATTGAACTTCACTAACATTTGGTTTTGGACGGCGCTTATCAATTACTGCAATATTCCCAGCTAAATTTCCTAAACGATTAGCCACATCTCGTGCCCGTACTAATCCACCATGGTCTGGTGAAACAATTGTTATTTCTTCTTTAAGATGGTCTTCTTCAATTTTTCGAACAATTGTTCTTACTAATTCTTGTGTTGAGCGTAAATCATCAACTGGAACATCAAAAAATCCCATTGATTGTGGTGAATGTAAATCAACAGTCATTACTCTTGTTGCCCCTGCTGTTGTTAACATATTTGCCACTAATTTACATGTAATTGGTTGGCGACCACGTGCTTTTCGATCTTGACGAGCATATCCAAAGTAAGGAATGATCACATTAATGCTTTGTGCACTACCGCGTTTTAGAGCATCAATCGCAATTAATAATTCCATTAGATTTTCATTGACTGGCCAAGATGTTGATTGAATAATATAAACATCTTTCCCCCGCACTGAATTCATTGCCCGTACCAAAATTTCACCATCAGCAAAACGAACAGTTTCCATTTCTTGTCTTGTTACACCTAAAATTTTACAAATTTCGTCTGCTAATTTTATTCCAGCAGATAGGCCATATATACTAAAACTTTTTTCTTCCATTAGTCCTCCTCTAAACATTTAAATTCCAATAAAAATTCTAAATTGAATCTCTACCTATTATTATATACATATCCATAATTAATTAAACTAACTTTGTTATAAAAATGCTATAATTAAATGGTGAAGGTGATTAGAATGACACAAACAAATCAAGCAAAAGATATTATTGATAATCTTCGCACTTATATTAATCAAGATGGCGGCGATATTGAATTTGTTGAAGTTAAAAATAATATTGTTTATGTTCGTTTAGCAGGAGCGTGTGTTGGTTGCGGATTAATTGATTCAACAATTAAAGATGGTGTTGAACAAATTGTTAAACAAGAAATGCCCGATATTATTGCAGTAGAAGTTATTATGTAACTTCTTTTTTTTGTAAATATTTTTTTAAAGCAATTTTTTGATCAATCTCATGGATAACAACCATTCCAACTAATTCACTAATCTTACTTTCAACTTGGTTGCGATTATAATATTCACCACTAATAAATTTAGCGCTAAAGAAAACAACAACAATTAAAATGAAGCAGCTAATGGCAAAACTTAAATATAAATATAAAATAACTTGCTTTAATGAATCTAAAAATAAATCATTTTTAATAAATGGTAAATTTAAATCTAAATTTAAATTACTAAAAATACCAACTTTATAATGGGCAAAAACCCGGATTAAGAACTGTACAAGAAATGTTACTAAAGCATTTAATGCTGAAAAACAACCCGTGACAGGTTGATTTTGAATCCGATAATTCCACATCATTATAATTGAAAATAAAATTCCAAACAAAAATATCATTGCAAAACCATTTAAAAATTGACAAATTAATAAAACTTCCGGAAGTGGAATGATAGCAACAAAAACAAAATATAGACTTCAAATTATTAATGCTAAAATTAATGAATTCTTAATTCCAATTTTTCTAATAAAAAAATAAATAAACATTGCCCCAATAATTTGCGCAAACCATCAAATTTCCTGAACTAAATGTAAATAATGTTCTACCATCATTTTACTGTGATAACGTACTCAAGTTTCTTGTGCTAAAATAATATTTAAAAAATTACCTTGACTTAATTCTCTTAAAATAGCAATAAAAAATAATAAACTAATAATAACAATAATTTTTCATCATGAAAATGTACTAAAATGTTTTAAAACTTTCGAAGAAAAAGCACCAATATCGTTTTTAATTTCCGGCATATAAAAACAAAAAGCAAATGAAAACATTAGGATAATAGTAATTATTCCAAAAATAATATAATGGAATGTTAATTCACTATTATTAAAATTTTTAACAAACATCAATAAATTAGCACCAGTCATATTCGCTATTACAACAATTGGTAAATTTAAAGTTACTGTTGCAAAAGGATTAGTTCGATAAAAATAAATCTCATTAAAACTTAAATATCATAATTAATTTGTTGAAGCACCAAAGCCAAAAGTAATCGTACAAATAATCATAGTAATTCAATTTTGCGGTAAAATAAAAACTAATAAAATTCCTAAAAACATTAAGCAATATGAAATTCAAAACCATAATTTCCGACTTTGAAATAATCCTGTAATTCATGAAGCTGGAATAAAAAAGATTGCCACATATAAAGATGTACTAACTACTAATAAAAGAGTAATTGAATTAATATTTTTAGCAAAATCAAAAATGATAAAATTATAATTTAAAGTTAGTGAACATGATAATGCTAACCAAAAACAAAAATGCTGAATAATAAAAACTCATTGATAAAAATATTTTATTCCTTTTTTAACCAAGTTAGTTATATATCCTAACATAAGTAAAATTGTTAAAAAATGATACAAAAATAAATTATCTCAATTATTCATAATTTTATACTAAAGGTTATTAAGTTTTTCAACACGAAGCTCATGACGAACAGAATCAAAAGTACTATTTAAAAACATATCAACAATTCAAATTGCATTTTGATTTGCAATAACTCTAGCACCCAATGCCAAAACATTAGCATTATTATGTTCGCGCGCTAATTTTGCTAGCATTGTTTCATTACACAATGCTGCTCGAATTCCTTTTACTTTATTTGCCGCAATTGAAATTCCAATTCCTGTTCCACAAATTATAATTCCAATACTATTTTTTTCTTTAATTACGCGTTCACCAACAGCTTGACCAATATCAGGATAATCAACTGCCTCAATACTATCTGTACCTAAATTAATAATTTCATATTTTTGCGCAATTAAATTTTTAACAATTGCATTTTTCATTTCAATGCCCGTATGATCATTCCCAATCACAATTTTCATTCTTGTTGTTCTCCTTTTCCTACAATTTAACTATAACATATTGATTTTTTAAATAAAAAACAAAAATTAATTCCTTGTAATAATATCCAATAATTTTCCAGGACTCATTGGCGTTACTGTTACAATTAATCTTGTCTGTTTTGCAACTACAACATATAAGTTCCCTTTTAAATCATCCAATTTAATATATAAATTTTTTGTTGTCTCAATTAGATCAGAAGAATTATCAATCATTTTAATAATTTTTTCTTTAATAATTCAGTCATTTTCATTTTTAAAAGCAGGAATTCGTTCTCGAATTCGTTGCAAACAATGAAAAGAAAACCCTAAACGGTGTTGATAATAATATCCCATTTCTATATCCACCTACTTTACAATTATTATACAGATATATTTAAAAAAATAATGATAAAATATTAAAAAAAGTAGTACCTTCCTTTACACTTTTTTATCTATTTGTTATAATTCATTTGTGTCTTAAAAGTCGAAAGGAGAGCAAAAATGGCTAATATTAAATCACAAATTAAAAGAGTTAAAACAAATTCAAAAGCTAATTTAGCAAATAAATCTTTTAAATCATCAGTAAAAACAGCAATCAAAAAAGCAGAAATCGCTATTAACGCACAAGAAGCAAACGCATCACAATTAGTTAATACTGCAATTAGTTTAGTTGACAAAGCAGTTACTAAAGGAATTTATCATGCTAATAAATCTGCTCGTGTTAAAAGCAGATTAATGCTTAAAGCACATTAATTTCAAAATCCTTTTCAACAAAGACAATAAATATTAAAAAAATAAAAAAAAATCATAATTAATATACAATGTTTCTTTTAACTGAGAATATGAAATAAAAAACCTTTCTAGGTTATTATTAAATATATAAAGTTAGGAGAAACATTTTTTATATGGCAAAGGG
>NZ_RCOO01000328.1:0-639 GCF_003987485.1 Spiroplasma endosymbiont of Megaselia nigra | reverse complement strand
GGTAAAGAAGAATATATTTTTCCTTTGGATAAACTTTTAGGAATTGAAAAATGACAAAGAATAGATAATTCTGTTAAAGAAAAAATATTATCATTTATTGGCAAGAAAAAAACATATCAAAATATTTTAGATACTATGGAACATGTAAAAATTTGTATAAAAACAATTTCAAATATTATGAAAAATGCAAAAACTGATAAAGAATATTATCTTAATAAAACTGATAAAAAAATAAATATACCTCATACTTTATATATTCAAATTGATGGAACTTATTTAAAAATGTGAAATGAAAAGAAAAAAGGAAAAGAAAAAATAAAAAAACATAGTATATTTTCAACTGTTCATACTGGTTTTGATAAGGCAAAATCAACGAAAAAAAGACCTGTAATTTCAAATAAATTAGGTGTTATAGAACTTGATAATATTCCAGAATATATTAAAAAAAATAGTAAATTAACTAATTTTGTTAATAAATTATTTACATTAATTACCAGTTATTATGATATTAATGACAATATTGAATTTATGGTATTAGGCGATGGCGCACCTTGAATTAAAAATATTGTAAAATTTATTCAAGAATATTTTCCTAAAAATAAAGTACATTACACGATAGATAAATTCCACCTTACAAGT
>NZ_RCOO01000081.1:0-4992 GCF_003987485.1 Spiroplasma endosymbiont of Megaselia nigra | reverse complement strand
GGTGTGTCAAAATTAATAAATTTAAGACAAAACTACTAAATTTTTTTAAAATAAATTATATTGAACATTTATTTTATTGATGTTATAATGATATTAAATAAACTGCTACACTTCATAGTACAATTTACAATTAATAAAGTCATTTACCTTAAAAATATTAGTAATATTTTTAAAATCATCTACAATCTTAACTTTATCATAATTATTTTATATTAACAATATTTTCAAACTAATTTCCTTTTTATATCTTTATTTATATCTTTATTATAAAAAAGCAATAGAAATTGACTTTTTGAAAATATTTTCAATGAAAACAAAATGTGTAACTAAAAGGAGATTTTAATTACACATTTTAAATATAAACTAATGAAAACTATAAAATATATGTTTCTCTGTTTGCTTAAAATTAAGTTAATTTATTAATATTAATTTTAAGCACCCCCATTATAACAAAAAAACTGGTTTGGTGAAAAAAAGTAAATTATTTCACTGCTAAATCAATAAGTTTCAAATAAACAAAATGATTTTAAAAAATAATTTGTTAATTTTTTAAATTATGTAAATTGTAATATGAAGCAGAAAAAAATCAACTTTGAAAAAAGTTGATTTTTTTCTGCTTCATATTACAATTTACATTATGATAAAACTATCTTAAAATATTTTAAAAAAAAAGAAAGGATAAATTAAAATGTCAAAAATGATAAATGTATTAAGTATTGCCTTATTTATCATTACCACTTTATTTATTACTACTGTAACAACACAAAATACTATAATAAATCCACCAACTTATATTTCATTAAAACATAATTTTCCTAACTTCCAGAAAGAACAAAAATATTATTGTGTTCCAGCATCAGTTAAATCTATTATTAGTTACATAAATAATAATGATTTATTATAGCAAGATGAATTAGCTAATGAAATGAAAACAAATGATGGAACTTTGATGGAGAATGCTATTCCAATATTAAATAAACATATTAATTTGCAACTACATCCAAATTTTTTAGAATATCAAAACTATGTCTTAGAACAAAATTTTGGTAAAAAGATGAGCAAAAACTATGATTACAAAATCTAGTTAAACTTAGTCTTAAAAATGATATGCCAGTAATACTTGGCATTAAAGGCAGTCCGCCTTGATGACCAAATAGTCAAGTAAAACATGTTGTTATTATAATAGCAATATTGATTGATGATAATCCGGATGAAACCATTTACTATGTTAGTGATGCTTTTGATGGCACTACTAATAAAACTTTTACAGGCCATAATTTAATAAATATGTTTACAATAGCATCTGCTAATCTTGGCGCCATTGCAACGCCTCTATAATTTAATAAGTTTTATGTTAAATTTTTTACGATAACATTAAAACTAGGCAAAATATGATAATTATTGTTCTTTTAAAAATGTTTTAATTTTTTCTTGTAAAGTTGTTCGCCGTTTTTGTGGTAAATTATTAACACCATATAAAAATGCTGATGGTTCACCAATTAAATATAATTTAGTTTTAGCACGAGTAATTGCTGTATAAATTATATTTCGTTTTAACATCATTCAAAAACTTTTTGTTATTACAAAAATAATATTATCATATTCACTGCCCTGCAATTTATGAACACTACAAGCATAAGCCAAAGTAATATCATAATAAAGTTCTTTACTATATGCAATTACATTATCGTATTTTACTAAGATTACATCATTTAAATTTTTATCTTTTTTAATATCAACAATAATGCCAACATCGCCATTATAAATTTCTAATTCAGGTCGATTTTTAAGTTGCATAACTTTATCATTAACTCGGAAAAAAAGATGCCCAATCTTAATTTCTTTTTGACCACTTGCATGATTCATTCGATTTTGCAAATAAGTATTTAATGCATTAATTCCAACTGGACCATTATACATTGGGGCAATTACTTGAATAGCATTATAATCTGCTCCATATTCATCACTAAGTTTTTGATATAAATTACCAACAATTGTTAATAATGTTTGTGAATCAGTTTCATTAATAAAAGTAAAATCTTTTTTGTCAAATAAATTATTACCTTCAAAATGTTCTTGTTCAATTGCATAAGATAGTTCTAAAATGTCATTTCCAGCTTCTTGACGATAAACTTCTTCTAATTTAATAACATTAAAAACATCACTTTGAATAATATCTCGTAACAAATCACCACAAGCAACTGACGGTAATTGATTTGGGTCACCAATTAAAATTAATTTACGCAAATTAACACTAGCTTTTGCAATTTGTGATAATAACAAACT
The DNA here is from genome assembly GCF_003987485.1 of Spiroplasma endosymbiont of Megaselia nigra. NCBI lineage: Bacteria > Bacillati > Mycoplasmatota > Mollicutes > Entomoplasmatales > Spiroplasmataceae > Spiroplasma > Spiroplasma endosymbiont of Megaselia nigra. The sequence goes on along the minus strand of NZ_RCOO01000081.1, from coordinate 2,706 downwards.
ATCAACCATACTAACTTCATCTAAAATTAAAATATCATTTTCCAAAGGATTATTTTCATTATAAAAAAATTGATTAGTCAAAGCATCATATTTTAATAATTTATGAATTGTTAAAGCTTTTTGCCCAGTTTTTTCTCGTAATCGTTTGGCTGCTTTTCCGGTTGGTGCTGCTAATACAATTTTTGATTGTTGATAAACTTTTTTTAAAAGACTAACAATACCATCAACAACTGTTGTTTTACCCGTACCAGGTCCTCCAATAATAACTAAAAAATTAGAATGCACAGCATCCTTTATTGCTTTTGTTTGATTAATATTATAAGTAATTTGTTTTTTATTTGTTAACTTTTCTAACTCTTCTGTTAATTTTTGATCATCATATTGATCAATCGTATTCAAACCAACCAACATTGCAGCAATATTAATTTCACTATGATATATTTCTGCAACATAAATTTTATCATCCTTAAAAATTAATAATTTAATTTCTTTACTATATTTTAATCCGACTAACAACTGTTCTTTTGTTAAAAAAGGAAAATTCTTTTGTAAGATTTTTGTTAATTCATTTAACGTTAAATAAGTATCACCATTATTATTACAAAATTCTTTTGCTAAATATCAGGCATAATAACCAATTCGAATGTTAGTAAAAGGTTCTTGTTCAAATGCTAAATAAATCTTATCAATTGTTTTAAAAGCAATATTATCTTTTAATAATAATGAATAAGGATCTTTTTTTAATAAAGCATAAATCTGATCAACATTATATTTTGTTTTTAATAAAGATAAAACTTGTAATGATAATCCTTTTTGATTAAATTGATGATTTAATTCATCATCACGGCTCATTGACTTAAATACCTTTGCAATAATATTAGCTTGCTTAACACTAATACCCGGAATTTCATGTAAGACTGATAAATTTTCTTTAATCTTGGTAATCACATCGGTTTGATAATAATCAATAATTATTTGTGCTGCTTTTTCACCAATTGTGGGAAATAAACTACTAGTTAAATATTTTAAAACCTTATCATTACTCCGTGGGGAAAGTTTATGAATTTCCTTAACTTCAAAATTTTCACCATAGCGTTCATTATAGACAAAGTCCCCTTGTAATTCATATAATTGTTCTGGCTGTAAAGTTGATAAAAATCCTTTAATAAAAATAAAATGTGTTTTATCATTTTCTAATTGAAATTTGCAAATCCGATAACCATTATTGGACTCAAAAACAATTAATTTTAAATAACCCCGTATTTTTTCAGCCATTTTAGTAATCCTTTCTTATAAATATCATAATTTTTGATTATCTAAATAAACATCATTAATAACTCCGCCCCCAAGGCAAACTTCATCATCATAAAAAACAGCAGCTTGTCCTGGCGTAATCGCTTTTACTTTTGTTGCAAATTGCACAAGACATTTATTATCACTTAAAACTGTTACTTTAACAGGAATATCTTTTTGACGATAACGAAATTTAGCTGTACAATTAAATTCTTTTTCATGTAAAGTATTAATTCAATTAACATCAGTAATAATACAACTCGTTGAATATAGTCATTTTTCTTCACTACTTTTTGCAACATATAAAATATTGTTTTCTACATTTTTACCAGCCACAAAATATGGTTCACTCATCCCACCTAAATTTAAACCACGACGTTGACCAATTGTATAATACATCACCCCATTATGATGACCAACAAGTTCTTTTGTTTCAATATCAACAATATTACCATTTTGATTTGGAATATAATTTTGTAAAAAGTTTTTAAAATCACGTTCTCCAATAAAACAAATTCCTGTTGAATCTTTTTTATTAGCTGTGCTTAAATTTTGTGCACTTGCAATTTTTCTAACTTCTTTTTTTGTTAAATTTCCTAATGGAAAAAATGTTTTTGATAATTGCCCCTGGTTCAATTGACTTAAAAAATAAGTTTGATCTTTATCCCGGTCAATTACCCGTAATAATTGATATTCTTGTAATTTTTCATTAAATCGTACTTGAGCATAATGTCCCATGGCAATAAAATCAGCATGATAGTTATTAATTGCATAGTTTAAAAAATAGTCAAATTTAATATACTTATTACATAAAATATCTGGATTAGGAGTTCGCCCTTTTTGATATTCATTAATAAAATGTTTAAACACATATTCTCAATATTCTTTAATAAAATCAACACGGTGCAATGGTACTTGTAATGTTTTACTAACATTAACAGCATCATTATAATCAAGTTCTTGTGGACAAATCACATTATTAATTGCTTTATTTCCTAAAATATCATTATTTAATTGACTGTCTCAATTCCGCATAAAAAGACCTTCTACATCATAGCCTGCTTGTTGTAATAAATATAAACTAACTGAAGAATCAACCCCTCCAGATAATCCGACAACAACTTTTTTCATTGCACATCACTTCCTTTTTTATAAATAAATAATAATTAATTAGTACTATTATTTTAACATTGAAAATTAAAAATCCCAAGATAAGAAATTGGTTTCCTATTGTTTAAATAATTTACTATATAAATTTTAAGACCTTTCTTTTTTTCTTTTGTAAATTGTAAATGCAAATGTAGCACTTTATTAAAAAAAATAAAGTGCTTTTTATTTTGTAAAAATACTTATATTTATTGGATTAATCGTTAGATAGTATCTTTTACACTTAATAAAATAGGTTTTTTCTGA
>NZ_RCOO01000080.1:0-5039 GCF_003987485.1 Spiroplasma endosymbiont of Megaselia nigra | reverse complement strand
TGAAATAACCACATAATTTTAAAAAAATATTTTTTTTGAAAAAATAGTTGCAATTTTTAATAAAAGATATAATATTGACTTAATAAGGGTTAAAAATCCTACTTGCATCTTTACTTTACACAAAATAAAAAAAATTAATTGAAGAAAAATGAACAGCCTATAAGAAACTTCAATTAATTTTTAAAAACGTATGAAAAACAAACTTTAAAATTATTTTAGATTTAAATATTGCCACAAAATACAAATTTTAGCACAAAAGGAAAAACTAGAATAATTTAAGAAAGATATAAATGTAACAATATTTATTTTTCATACATAAATATCATAAACTATATTTTTCTAATAATCAATTAATTTTGTAAAAAATACGATAAAAATAAGGTACTTTTTTAATCAGTGTTAGGAATATATTAAAAAGTGATATAATATTTCAGGAAGTAGGGTGGTTATTATGCATGACGGTATTTTTTTAATCAATAAACCAACAGGAAAAACAAGTAATCAGGTTATTCAAGAAATTAAACAAAAATTGCAGATTAATAAAATTGGTCACGCAGGAACATTAGACCCATTAGCAACAGGATTGTTAGTTGTTTTAGTGAATAATGCTACGAAAATGAGTGAATATTTGTTAACAGCAGATAAAACGTATGATGTTGAAATGCGATTATTTGTTGAGACAGATACTGGTGATATTACTGGGAATGTGCTTAATGAAACAGCACCATTTAAGATTCGAAAGAAAATATTAAAAAAAATCTTTAATGAATTTAATGGATTTATATATGAACAATATCCACCAAAATATTCTGCTATTAAAGTTAATGGTAAAAAACTTTACGAGTATGCACGCCAAGATAAAGAAGTAAAAATTAAACCACGAACTATTACAATTAAGGCAATTAAATTAAAAAAATATGATGCACATAATCATACAATTAAATTTAGTGTGTTATGTACTAAAGGAACATATATTAGAAGTTTAGTGACTGATATTGCGGCAAAATTAAATACTATTGCTACTGTTACAGCTTTATGCCGTACGCAATCAGGAAATTTTATGCTATCTAAAGCAATTAACCCTGAAGCAGTAAATTTTAATGAGTTAATATCGATGTATGATGCTTTATTTATTAATAATCAACAATTATTACTTTATCATCATGATGAAGAAATTCGGCAAGGAAAACCTATTGTTATTATTAATCATACTGACCCAATTATTTTTATTATTGATAAAAATAAAAATGTTTTAGCAATTTATAAACATATTGGAAAACATGTTTATGCCTGTCAACGTGGACTATGAGGACATATTGAATCTAAAAACCAAGATGACAGAGAGAAGGATGATCATTATTAATGAAAACTTTAGTATGAAATAAGCCAAGTGATAAGAAACCAAAAGTTGCTTGTTTAGGTTTGTTTGATGGGTTTCATCAAGGTCATTTAAAATTAATTACACGTTTAATGGAGATTAAAAAACAGTATAACCTTGCAACATTATTTTTTACTATGTCACAAAGTGTCAGTGATTTTTTACAACAAACAAATACAAAAATAGTAGATAATCATTCAAAACAACAAATTGTTGAAAAATTAGGATTTGATTATTATTTAGAAGTGCCGCTTAGTACTGCATTTATAAATTTATCTGCACAACAATTTTTAACAATTTTAAAAAAACAATTTAATGTTACAAAAATTGTCATTGGCTCTGATTTTCGGTTTGGAAAAAATCGTGAAGGGGATTTTAATGATATTATTGATTTTTTTGGTCAAGAAAATGTTTATTTAATTACTCGCCAAGATAATTTGTTTTCTTCAACAACAATTCGAAATTTTTTATTAAAATATGATTTAGCATCAGCAAATAAATTATTGTATGAAGATTATAATTTACGTGGAGAAGTAAAACTAGGAAAACAATTAGGACGAACAATTAATTTTCCAACGGCAAATATTTATTTGCCACAAAAAGTAATTTTACCCTATGGTGTTTATGTAACAGAAACATTAGCACAAGGTAAACTTTATCCTTCAATGACATCTTATCGGTTATTTGAAGGAAAAGAAGTTGTTGAAACATATTTGCTAAATGTTAATTTGGATTTATATGGTCAGGAAATCATTGTTTATTTTAAAAAATATCTTCGAGAAAATATTAAAATTAATAATTTAGCAGAATTAGTTACGCTTTTAGAACAAGATTTAGTTAATATCCTTGCTTTTCTTGCTAAAAAAGCATAATATTAGCAAGGTTGTTATTTCGTTGATTTAAGATAACCCTTTCTTAAATTCTTTGTTTTAACATAATAAGCCACTAAATGAAGGGAGAAAATAGTAATGGTTTCAAAAGAAAAAAAAGCAGAATTAGTTACAAAGTTTGGTCAAAATGCCAAAGATACTGGTTCAACAAAAGTTCAAATTGCAATCTTAACAGAAGATATTAATAATTTGACCGAACACTTAAAAGTACATCGAAAAGATATTGTATCAAGAAGAAGTTTATTGCAAAAAGTAGCACAAAGAAAACACTTGCTTGCATATTTAACCAAAACTGATTTTAATGAATATAAAGCAATCATTGAAACATTAGGAATTAGAAAATAAGGTTTAAGGTTTTTAACCTTTTTTTAAATTTTAATATGGAGTATAATAAAATAAATTAATAATTTATTTAATTGCAACAATTACTATTATTTAGTTAATAAATTTGTTATTGTGCATTTAATTTACATTTAAAAAAAGATTATTTTACTTAATGTTAGAATTAAGGTAATGAAAAGGATGATATATTATGGAAAAATAATTTGCTGTAGTAATAGGATCATCATCAGGAATTGGATATGGTTATTGTCAGTGATTGTTTAAGCAAGGTTATCATATTATTGGAGTATCTCGCCATACAGAATGAGCAAAAGAATTACAACAACAATTTCCTGAACAAACAATTGTTGCTTTATCATATGATTTGTCTGTTCCTGAAAATTGTTATGCTTTATTTGAAGAAATAAAACAGTATCATATTGTTTTATTTATTAATAATGCTGGTTTTGGGAAAAAAGGTCTTTTTATAACAATTTCTTTAGCAGATGAATTAAAAATGATTAATCTAAATATTCAAGCAGTCCATATTTTAACAAAACTTTTTACGCAATATTTTATTTAGCAGAAAAAAGGACGAATTATTAATATTTCTTCCTTAGCTGCTTTTTTCCCTGGACCTGGAATGGCAACTTATTATGCAACAAAAGCATATATTTTAAGTTTATCTGTTGCTATTAATACTGAATTAAAGAAAACAAAATCACCAGTTCGTGTAGTTACTATTTGTCCTGGAGCCACACAAACTGCTTTTTTTAAAAATGCTGATTTTAAAAATAATTAAACCCTGCCAGGTTTAATGTCATTAGAACGATTTATTAAAAAATCTTTACCAAAAGCATTAAGAATAAAAAGAAAAAATTATTTAATTATTGGTTGAAAAAATCGTTCTTTGAAACGTTTATTTCGTATTATTCCACAAAACTATACATTAAATTATACATATTTAATTCAAACTAAAGATTAAAATTTTATATATGGATTAATTTATGCCATAAATTAGAAATTCTTTCGGATTAAAAAATATATTTTAAAATAATTGTTAACCCCCTTGATTTTTTTTAATAACATAAAAGATATTTCGAATATATAGGATATTAATATATATATAAGATATTTGGGATATAGTTATTTTTTAAAAGTATGGATTTAAAGACTATGAAAAAGCTATTAGCAATGTTGGGAGTTGCAAATTTTAGTGTCGTTAGTGTTGGTTCTGTTATTAGTTGTAAAAATGCTTGAAACAATAATCACCATAATAATGAAAATGAAATTGATTATAATGGAGATTTAAAAATTTTAAATGATATAACAAAAGCAGCATCAAATGCAATTCAAAAATACACAGCAGAAAAAACTTTAATTGATACTAATTCTTACCCAAATATTGATTTTGAAAACTTATTTTCAATGGTAAGAAATGATCACCCAAAGGAAATATTAGAGGAAGAAGATGGTAAGGTTGCACCAGTTTTAGCAACTCTTAAAACTGGTTTTATGGCAGTTTTTAATAATATTAATCGAGAAATTGCTAATAAATATTCAAACTATTATCCAAATAGTTTTCCGCTGAATATTGAACCAGATAGTGTGAACTTTATTTTAAATTTTATTGATGTTGAAAAATTAGGTAAACTAGCATATATTAATCCGGAAGGTTTAAAAGCTGTTCGTTTAGACTTTAAATTTGATGTTAACATTAAATTTAAAAAATTAGAAACAGTTGTACCATTTTTAATTCAATATACTATTACCAATGATATTGATAAAATGCAAAAAATTTTAAAAGCAGTATTAGAAAAAATATCAAAGTCAATCATTAAATTTTTTAATGAGAAGATGTCCGGTGATATTGTTGATAAAAATGAAGCTTTCAAAAGTATTTATGATAATTTTGATTTAAATTATGCTTATGATCACAGTATGTTAGATACAATTGTCCAAAAAGAATTAGAAAAAGGTTTAAAAGAAGATGATACGTTGGGAGAACTTGGAGAAAATATCACTTATGCTAGTGATGAAAAAATCTTAATTTTATTAAATTCAATTATTAATCCAGATACAAACGTTGTGACACCAGTCTTGCCATATGATAAAAAATATGCCTGAGTTAATACTGGGTATGCTCCAGACAAATTAACACCTGAAAATTTCGGTCGTATAAATAAAAGTAGGGTAAAAATATAAAAATTAGAAATTAATGTAAAAGCAATATCACTTACAAAAAAAGTGATATTTTTTGTTTTTAACAATAAATATTTGAAATAGTGAAAAGGCAAGACTGCACCCCAAAAAGTAAGTAAAATTAAAAAATAACTTTACTAAACTTTTAGAGGAGGTGCATTTTTTAATGGCAGGAAAAGAACAAAAATTTAAAACATATACTGCAGAATTTCGAAAAAATACAGTAAAAGAAATTGAACAAACATCGC
>NZ_RCOO01000327.1:0-657 GCF_003987485.1 Spiroplasma endosymbiont of Megaselia nigra | reverse complement strand
AAATTAAATATTAATGATTATTATAATTTTTATACTGTATTTAATGATCGTGGTTTAAATATTGGTGGTGGTGATATTAATTCTGCACCCCAAGATAGACAATGATTATATCCATCAAATGTTATTAATTATTATTCACCTTATGATGGTAGTTTTTTATGACAAGAAATTACATTTTCAAGTATTAATAATAAAATTAGTCATAGTGGTTTATCAGTACGACAATTTATTCAAACAATTGCTCCGGGTGAAGGTTATTGTTTTCCTAAAATAACTTATGATGAGAAACTAAATAAAGGTATTGTTGAATTAGATGAGATTTTATTAAAAGACCCTGGTGTTAGAGCAATGGCAGTTAAATTTTATGGGAATCCAATCTTTTTTGATATGCCAGTTATTGGCCGACCAATTATTAAAGGTCAATTTAATAAAAAAGTAATGAATTCAAGAGATTTATTAATGTATAACATGTTTCCTGCACCACCCGATAAAATAAATACCTATGCATCACCTGAGGTAAGTTGATATAACATTCAAGGGATACAGCCAACAATGATAACTGGTTATGAAGATTGAAAAAAAGATATGGAAAGTAGATATGACTTTTGAAATCAAAAAAATAGTGAAGGTATTGTAATAACTGATAAAGCAAGTTCA
>NZ_RCOO01000079.1:0-5061 GCF_003987485.1 Spiroplasma endosymbiont of Megaselia nigra | reverse complement strand
TTTTCATCAAAGTTGGATAATAACGAAAGGCTGTTATCATTAAAATTTAGTAATTTTTCTAGTTGTTTAATCGGAAAATATTTAACTAAATTATCAAAACTAATATCAATATCATTTTTTAAAAGTGTATCCAGCAATAATAATAAATAATTATGGGCTAGATTTTGATAATATGGTTCAGAAAAGTCAAACAATGACATTATCTTATCCGCTAAAATAACTTTATCTTTGTTTGCGAAAGGGTTATATTTTGTGTTACCACTAATTTCTCAAATAAAAGCGTTAGGGTCTAGTTGTTTAACTTTGTCAATTAAATCAATATCCCCCTTACCATCAATGATAATTGTTGTTTCACGAAATTTAAACCTTAACTCTTTTATAATTTGCATTAATGTCGTTGTTTTACCACTCCCAGTTGTACCAACAAGGAGCGTATGTTGAGTTAAATTTGACTTTATTAAACCAATTTTATTGTTTAACATAACTAAATTGTTTTGTGAAATTTGCTTAAATTCTTGCTCTTTTCGTTTTGCTTTTTTCTTTTGTTCATAAGCAAACATATCAAAATAATGTCATTTCTGATAACCAATAAAACCAGCAAAGACAATTACAACGATAATGCCAATAATTGCTGAAATTTTAAAACAAATATCTTTACCATAAGCAGTTGAAAAGGTTTGCCAAGTAACTGCTTTTAGTTTTATTCCTGCATAGCCAAGCGAAATAGGAATATTAATTAAAGCAATTAGCAAAAAAAAGATTAATACAGAAAATATTAATCAAAAGATTACTTTTTCAAATTTATTAAATTTTTTAAATTGTTGTTTAATTTTACGCATAAATCTATCTCCTAACTAAAAGTTTCTTGTTCTATTTCGCTTGCTTCAACATTTAATAACATTCGATTATTAGCACCAATTGAAAACAAGCAAGTTCCCGTTGGGGCGGTTGCAATCGTATCTTTTTGATATTGATTTAACCGCCCACTAGTGGCAATTAAATTATCATAATCTTGTAAATCGCTTGCCGCTAAGTGATGAAAAAACTGATATAAACAGTTGTTTATTATTCCTTGCGCTTGGGTTTTAATATTCGCATTACCCATAAAATCATTTATATTTTGGGTCATAATATACAAAATACCATTATATTTCCGAATGCGTTTTGTCATTTCAAACAAGAAATTCAACGCTAAGGTATTGTTTTCATTAATTAATAAATGGGCTTCATCAATAGCTATGTAAATTCATCGTTGTTGGACAAGTGGTAGGGTTTGGTTTTTCGCTTTTTTTTGTTTAACCACCTTATCTAAAAAGGAAAGCATTAAAAACAATTGAGCATTTTGTCGATTTTTATTTGCTGTTAATTCGTGAGTATCAAAAACAATCAAATCATTTTTTAGTGATAAGGTACTTATTCCGTTTCACAACGCACCATCAGCACCCTTAGCAAGTTTTCATAAAACATTGTATAAGTGTGATTTGTTATTTTCGCTTTTTTCTTGTTTTTCAATTAAATTAAACAAATATGAAAGTGTAGGATAATCACGAGCATTTAAAGTGTTTAATTCTGTCTTATCTGTAATTTTAAAATCTTTGTATAACTTTAAAAGGGTTTGTTGTAATAAAATTAAATCAATATCGGTTAAAGACGGATATAAAATCTTAAACCATTGTTCTAACAACGAAATATGTTCTAATAAATCATTTGAAAAAATCTCTAACGGATTTATTCTTGCTTGATCTGATTTACCAATGGGGATAATTTCACCGCCATAATAATTGGCTAATTGGTGGTATTCCCGTTCAGGGTCAATAATATATAACTTTGTATTATTACAATATAATCAATTTAATTGCTTTTTAGCATTAAATGTTTCACCACTCCCTGTCATTCCGACAATAAAAGCGTTACTACTATTGCGGAAACTATCACGGTGTTTAACATCAAAACTTATCGGCTCATCAATATCATTCGTTCCCAAGAGCAACCCTTTGTTATCATTTAAAGGCGTTGCTACAAATGGATAACTACTTGCCAACGAAATAACGGGCATTTCTTGTCATCATTCAGTGCTAGATTTAATATTACTTTTTCAAATAAAGTTATATGCTTTTAACTGTTGAAATTTTAATTCATCAGGGACAAAACCCTTTTTCACCATTTCACTGATTAACATTGTTCTAATACTATCTAGTTCTTTTTTCGTATCAGCAAAACAAGTGAAGATAATTGAAACCATTTTCAAGGTTTCGCCACCATTTTGAACCATATTCATCAATTCCGTAAAATGTTCTAAATATGATTTATATTTGATTTCTTCACTTGTTTTGCTTATTGTTTGAATTTCAGCGCGATTAATAGCGCGGTCAAGTAATTTCAATGCTTCTTGGTATGAAATATGATGAACTTTAATATTGACATTAACATTGCTTAAATTCGCAAGAAAGCCCAACCAAGTATCAGGTACCATCAACGGATATTGTGATACAGTTAAATAAGAAACAAATTTATTATCAACTGTCACATAATTAGCAAATTGTCTAATTTTATGCGGCTTATCAACAACATTATTTGTCGGAATAATACTGCGTTGAACTAATAAACTTGTTTCTGCCAAAGTCGCTTTAATAAATTTAATGTTATTATCAAATTCATTAATAACATATTTTAATTTTTGATTTATTAAAGTAATATTGTCAGCAGTAATCATTAAAAAGTAGGTAGTTTTTAATTTTTGATTACTATATTGCAAATTCAAATATCAATTTTTTAAATTTGCTAACTGAGTTTTTTTAAACTCAGTTTTTTCTTTTTCAATTAAATTATCAATATTTTTAATTTGTTCGTTAAATTCATAGGGAATTTGAATTTTACAAATTTCAAAATCAATCTCTATTGTTTTAAAAATGCTTGATAATTTATAAATAGGGATATCGCGTTCTTGTTGATTTGCCAACGAAATATCAACCGCTTCAATACGATACACAACTGCAACTTTATTTGAAAAAGTAATAACGTTGTTTTCAAGTTTTTGAATTTGACTAATTTTTTTAAAATCGTTATTTTGTTTTTTAACAAAAATGTATTTGAATGCTGTTCAAATAACATTGTATAGTTTAGTGCCATTTTTTGTTGGAAACATTAAAATTAAACTTGTTAATCACATAAAAATCGTTATAAGGACACTAGCGATTATTTGATATTTAAATAGAAAAGAAAATATCAACGCTGTAATTAAAAAATCAATTACAATAATCGCAATTTCAACTTTGCCAATCCCACCAAGAGCATTCGAAATCGTAAAACGAATTTTACTTGCTCGTTTTGTGATAATGTGCGCTTTGTTATCATCCATAATTATTGCCCTCCCTTAATGCTATTTTTTATTTTTCCCTATAGTGTTTACAGTACTTTTATTTGTCAGTAAATCATTGATTAATTTTTTCACTTGTTTTGCTATGTTGATTTTTATAATCGCTAGTGAATGCATTTTTAAATTGTGCTTTGGCAAGGTTTTTAAAACCGTGTTCTTTCGCCCCCGCTTGATATGCACGCATTGTACCAAGTCCACGAGCAGTTTTTTTACTTAAATTATAACTTGCACGAACACCACTTACTGTCAACGCCCCACCAGTCATAAAAGCATTGGTTGCTACTTTCAACCCCATTATATTACCAATTCCATCACCCAAGGATGTATTACCACCCATCAGCGATGATAAAAGTTGTGGTGATTTAACAACAACAATGCCAAAAGCGAAAATACCTAGTAAGATAAAAATTGGTCTTGTTGTTGAATCGGAAATGGCATTGCCGATTTCCGCGAACACCGACATACTCCACAAGAACAAACTATATGCTAAGAAAACCATATTAAAACTAATAAAGCGAGACACAGTTAATTCTTTTCAATTTTTAAATTTTCGTCCCTCATCTTGAATTGCCGAAATTATAACAACAGGCGATATTACATAAAGAATCAATAACTCCGCAGTTCGTCAGAATAAAAACAAAGCAATCAGCAAGAAAATGTATATCATAAAGCCTTCAGAAAAAAAACACAGCAAATAATTAAAATGCCCACTATCTATAAATGTTCAACTCGCAGGAACATAATCAAAGTCATGCATTCCATTATCAAACGACGAATTGAAGATAAACAAACCAATATTTTGCAGCTGCAATTTACTTGCTTGCATAATCGCTTGAGTTAACAAATTAACAACAACATTCAAAGTATAAAAAATAACTGGTATTGTTGGAATTGCCACAAACAATAAAATCATATTCCGCAATGTTATTTTTAACTTGTTATGTTTTTCATCAGATAGCATTATTTCAATCATCCGCCCTGCCAATAGCAACGCCAATATTATTCCCGCAATTGATAACATCACAATAAATAACATCGGCACACCACTAGCAGTATTATTTTCAAACAACAAACGATTTGCCAAATTCCCGCCCGACATAAAAGCAATTATGTCTTGGAATTTATTTAAAAGTCACAACAGCGGTTTTATAAAAATAATATATAAGATAGCAAATACCGCGTCCATAATTTTACCCAGCAACCAACTTGGAGCATCACCCCCACTATCAGCAGCCGTTTGGCTATACTTAATAAACATTTCTGAGGCGTGTGTGCTAGTAAAATGATTGATAGTGTCGGGGGTAAATATCGCCATAATCGCAGCAATTATTACAACGACAATAACTGCTATTAACATCAACGGTAAAAATGCTATAATAAGAAACATAACCATTTTCTTAATCACATTATTAACAATGGTTATTACATTTTTCATTGATGTTGGCTTTATCTTGGCCGATTTACCAACACGGAAAGGGTTTCTTAACCCTTTTTTATTTTGCACCATCTTTTGTCGCCTCCTTTATGCAATGCCTAAAATAACATCTTTTAAGCCCAGCACAATAGCGCTGGCCAAAATCACAATCCCCAAACATACCCCAACTCAAGTTACGCGAGTAATCGTTTCTCTGCGTTGTTCTGTGTTTTTGGCAAATTTACCAGCAATACCATAATACGCCACCATA
>NZ_RCOO01000326.1:0-659 GCF_003987485.1 Spiroplasma endosymbiont of Megaselia nigra | reverse complement strand
AAAAGATAGTGTATTTCAAAATATATGAAATATGTTAGATGAAAATCATATTCCTTATATTATTAATTTATCAAATTTTACTTTTACTTTATCAAATGGTAGTAAAATATATTGTAAAGGTTTACATTCACCAAGTCGGAAAGAAAAATTAAAAGCCTTTGCTGATTTGAATAAATATAAATTAGTTATTGATTGAAGAGAAGAATGTGATCAATTTCAACAAAAAGATTTAAGTGATTTAGAGTTTGCTATTCGTGGTTATCAAAATAAAATAACAATTAATACATGTAATCCCGAGAGTTTAAAAAGATATATTGTTGGTTATTGTAATGAATTATTACCTTTTAATGAAGAAATAATGCGTAGTAAATATGAGCAAATTAAGTATATTGAAAAATGAAATATGAAAATTATTATTCATTATTCTAGTTGAAGAATTAATTATGAATTACCACAAGATAAAGTTAATGAACAATTAAGATTAGAACAATTAGATGTTGAAAGAGCAAGAGTATGGAGTTGGGGTTTACCAGGTAATACTAGTGGGTCAATCTTTGCAAGATATATTGATATTATGCAAGCAACAGATATTATTCAACCAACTAAGTTATTAGGTGGTGTTGATTTAGCAAACTCTACTAGTCCTAAGGGACATACAA
>NZ_RCOO01000325.1:0-661 GCF_003987485.1 Spiroplasma endosymbiont of Megaselia nigra | reverse complement strand
AGTTGTTTGGCGATTAATAAAATTATTCATATTTAAAATATCTCAAACATTAGAAGAACCCATTTTATTATATTCAAATTGAACTTGACCAACAGTATTGCCAAATTCATCTTTTCTTCTAAAATAAGATGATGCCTGGGTACTAATAATATTATCAACACTACCACTATTTATTTTAACTTTATTTGGTGGTGTTATTTTTCAATCTTTAGACCAATAAAATTTAGAATCTTTATCTTCTGTATGAATATTTCTACCAACAGTAGAATTAGTTGCTGATGTAGTAGCGGGATCAGTTATAACAATACCTTCACTATTTTTCTGTTTTCAAAAGTCATATCTACTTTCCATATCTTGTTTTCAATCTTTATAACCAGTTATCATAGTTGGTTGTATACCTTGAACATTATATCAACTTACTTCGGGAGATGCATAAGTATTGATTTTATCAGGTGGTGTAGGATACATGTTATACATTAATAAATCACGGGAATTCATTACTTTTGGATTAAATTGACCTTTAATAATTGGTCGACCAATAACTGGCATATCAAAAAAGATTGGATTACCATAAAATTTAACTGCCATTGCTCTAACCCCTGGGTCTTTTAATAAAATCTCATCTAATTCAACAATACCTTTATTTAGTTTTTCATCATAA
>NZ_RCOO01000078.1:0-5104 GCF_003987485.1 Spiroplasma endosymbiont of Megaselia nigra | reverse complement strand
TTAAATTTTTGTTCTTTTCCTGCCATTAAAAAATGCACCTCCTCTAAAAGTTTAGTAAAGTTCTTTTTTAATTTTACTTACTTTTTGGGGTGCAGTCTTGCTTTTAGTTCAATGTTTATTAATAAACAAAGATTAAAAACATTGTTTTAAAACATTGATTATTAAAAAAAGTACAATTTTGACACACTTAAAACACTATTTAATTTTTAATAGTTTATTTTTACAAAAATATGAAATTAAATATTTAACATGTTAAGTGAGTCATTTTTTAATTAAAAAAACAACTCTTTTCTTTTAATTAATAAGAGTTGTTTTGTCCTAATTCGTTTTACAATTTACAAAATTAAAAAATCTTATTAATTTTTAATTAATAAGATTTTTTTATGACAACGTAATTAATTCTGGTGATTCTAAAATTTCTTTTAATCGTGTTAAGAAAATCCCTGCTTCTGCAGCATCAATAATTCGTTGATCAATTGTTAAAGCAAGATTCATTATTGAACGAATTACTAGTTTATCCCCTTTTATGACAATTGGTTTACGAACAATACGCCCAACACCAATTACTGCTGAATTAGGATAAAAAATTGTTGGTGTTGCATTAACTGCTCCAACCATTCCATAGTTGGCAATAGTAATAGTACTTCCTTTTAATTCATAATCATATAATTCACCTTGACGTAAACGTTCAATTGTTTCTTGAATGTTAATTGCAATTTGTTTTAAACTCATTCGCTCAGCAAATTTAATAACTGGAATAACTAATCCCTCACTAGTTTCTGTTGTTAACCCAATGTGTTGTGAATTTTTAATTACAATTTGATTTGTTTTTGAATCATAATATGAATTTAATTTTTGATATTCACTTAAAGCTAACGAAACTGCTTTTATTAAAAAACTCATTGTCGAAAATCGAACACCATGCTCAGCATTAGCATTTTTTAATTTTCGTTGTTGATCAATAATTGCTGACATATCAATTTCAGTATTAATTGTTAATGGTGGTACATGTGCTTGAGACATAATCATTGATTGAATCGCAGGATATCTTGTTGATTTAATTTCTTCTCTTGTTTCTAATCCCTGTGGTTCAACTTGACTATTAGTATTAATAATATTTAAATTGTTATTTAATGGTTGTACCAAGTTTCCATAACTATTAGGAATTGTAGTTTCTGTGGAATTAAATTTTTTAACTTGTAAATTATGTGTTTCACAATTATGTTCAGTTTTTAATTCAGGCCCTTGTTTATTATTAAATTTAAATTCTTTTAACATCTCTTTTAAAACAGGATCTGACTCATTCATTGTTTTTAACATTTGTTGCATTAACATATATTGCATCATTTTTTCAATGTTTGTTCCATCTGTATTATTATTATTATTATTATTATTATTATTATTTACTTGACGTAAACTTTTAATTTCTCGTAATAATTCATTTTGACGATTATTTTGTTCTTGATTAGCTAAGCGTTCTTTTAAAATTGCCAATTTAATCATTACATTATTATCAATTGTACCTTTTAAACTACAGTTACTTTCATCACTGTTTTCAAGTTGAGTTAGTTGCTTAGATGATTGTTGTTTTTCATATGATAAAGATGGTTTAACTATATCATCATTTGTTTTTTTCTGCTGCGAATTATTATCATAATATTCATTATCTAATATTTTATATTGTGATTCAACTTCCTCAAAAGAAGGACGCTGATAATTACTAATTCCTCCTAAAACAGAATCAACTTCAACATTTCCTTTTGCAATTTGCTCCATTCTTTTCTTAATTAACTCTCGTTGATTTCTTGTTTTTAAAATTTTTTCTCGTTGCCCATTATCATTTAATTTTTCATATAAACGATCACGATAAGATTTTAATGGAGAAAAATGTCCTTGTTTTTTTTCTTTCGCTTCATTTGACTCATTTGGATCAATTGTGTAACCATCAGCAGAAATATAAGCTTCATCAAATAATTTTTTGTCATTTGTTTTAAAAGTATTAACATTGTCATTATAATTAGAAGCAGAACTACTATACCCAGTTTGTACTTCTGATGATACATTTCTTTTAATTAAATCATTCATTCTTCCTTGGACAATATTACGTAAAATTTTAGGACGTCCATCTTCATCTAAAAAATCCATTGAATTTTTGGAATTATCACTTTCTAATGATAACTCATGAAAATCATTATTATTATGTAATTGCTCACGACGTTGATTTAAAAGATTACGAAAACTAGTATTTTCATTTTGACCACCAAAAAATGCTGTTGCATTAATTGGTGCTTCATCTTGATGCTTTGTTGTATTAACTAAATATTTTGCATATTCTTTTGCTTGATTTTCTTCTGTTAATTTTGTTTGTCCAATTGGAATAGCATTCGTTATAATATTTTGGTTGGGAATAGAAGGCGGTTGATTCAAACTATTTGTTTGTGATTCAAAGTTACCATCTTGAAACATATTACTATTCAAATCAGGAATATTAACCATTGTTGTCTTCGCCTCACTTTTTATTTCTTTATTCATTGGGTTTTTAATTGTATCAATTGAAGGAATTTTTTCTCGATTATTAATAATATCATTATCATTAATTTTTAAATTTTTAAATGATAATCTTCGTGTTTTATTAGGACCAAAAGATAATGCTGTTTCATCCCATCGTTTCTGTTCTTCTTGTGTTATTTTAGTGGGTTGTTCAAAAAGTTGTTTTTGTGATGATGAATTGTTTTGTTGCTGAAAATTAATAGATTGATTTTGTTCAATATTTGTTGAAAAATAAGAACTATTATTAATAGTATTCTCTTTAGAAAAGGGAGTTCCACCATTTTGGTTAAAATTTTGTGATAATATCGAAGTATCATATGGCTGTTGTTCATTAATTAATACAGTTCTTGAATTAATAATGTTTTCATTATTGTAAACTTGTTGCTGATTCAATAAAGGTGGCGTAAAAGTTGGATGTAAAGTATTTTCGTTCCCAATACTAATTCCTGAATAATCATCTTCTTCAACATCATTTCATTTTGTTCCAAATTGACTATTTTTTGTTGTCGAAAATTTTACCCCCTTTTTATTTAAACGAGTAAATTCGTTATCTTCAAGACGTTTAAAATAATACTTTTCAATTTCATCTTCAGTTGTTAACAAATTAGCAATAACAGCATTGGGTTTAATTTTAGTGCCTTCTTTAATTGGTTTAACAATAATTCCATCCATTGGGGCTGTAATAATAGATTCACCATTTTCAGTTTCAATTAAAGCAATTTTATCACCTAATTTAACTTCTTCATTCTGATATAAGAATTTTTTTAAAATTCCCTTTTTTTCTAACGTTAATACTCTAATTTTTTTCATTTTTTCTGATTACCCCATTCAAAAAAACTTAATATGTTTTATTAAATTTAGTTTAGCCACTTTTATACCCGTTTTATTACAAAGTAATTATATCATACATTCACTGTTTTTTAGTATTAAAATGCAAAACAATATTATACACAAAAAATAAAAAAATGCAAAATTTTTACATTTCTTTCGCATTTCTTTTTATACTTTTTACTTTATTATCAAATTCTGTAATATGCTTAGTTTCTGTTAAATTTTTTACCCATTTTTTTCGTTTTAAAATAATCAATGCTCAAATTGCTTTTAAACTGTCAACTGATTGCATAATTAATACAATATAAATAATATCTAAATTTGAAGTAAAAATTAAAATTGCTAATAATGGTACTGGCACTAATCATGTTAATAAAGCATCTAAAACAAAGGCATTCATCACAGCACCACCTGTTCTAATAATAGCATAACTTGTTGCAGCAATCATTAAACAAGGATATCATAATCCATAAGCAAAAAGCATCCAATGTGCAATTCTAAATGTTTCTGGCGTATTATTTACAAACAATAATTCTGGTAAAAATCATCCCCCGGCAACTAAAATTAATCCCGCAATAATTACAACTAGAAAAGACAAAATAACTAAATGTTTACCATTATATTCTGCCTCTTCTAAATTATTAGCCCCTAACCGGCTGCCAACTAAAACTGAAGTTCCCGCAGCAAATCCATGATAAAGCGTCGTATATAAAGCAGCAATAATTGTTGAAAAAATCGCATTTGCTGTTAAAGCATCTAAACTATAATATGCTCGTAATTTAACTTGTACTACCATTCCGACTGATCAAAAAATTTCATTTAAAACAATTAGTCAAGCTTTTTGAAACGCTCGTTTTGTAACATAACCATCAAAGTGTCATCAATTTCGATGAATAAATTTATACCGTTTATATGAAAATAAAACTATTATAAAAACAAGTTGCAAAATACGTGAAGATGACGTAGCAATTGCGGCTCCTTGTACACCACATGGACATTTTTTTGAATTGAACTTGCAAAAAAATTATCAACTAAGTCTGTTGATTCCATAATAATTTATTGTAATGTTGCTAATAAAATTAGTACTAATGCAGTCGCATATCATTTTTTTGAGGCAAAAAATTTCAGATGTTTTTTTCCTTGTACTTTTATCATTGTATCCCCCTTTATATAGCTAATTATAATGAACCTAAAATATCCTGGAAATATTGTAATATAAAAAAATAAAAATTATGATTTTTATTTTAATTTATCTTTATCTTGATTTTTATTCTTATTCTTATTTACTGCTTTTTGCTTTTTGTGTTTTTTTCTTGACTTACCAATTTTTTGCCATAAACTTTCTAATTTTTTATTTTCACTATGATTTGCAACTTGATCAGTTCTTCGTTTAAAAAAAAGAACTAATCCAATTATAAGCATTAAAATTATTATTGAAATTAATAAGGCAGCTCATCATGGAAGAACATCGAATAATGATTTTACTAACAAATGAATTATCTTTAGAGTGCGCCCCAAAAAGTAAGTATTAGTAAAAAAGGTTTATAAACTTTTATTTATTATATCCTTTTCTTTGCGGCTTGAATATCATTTATTTCATTTTTTAACATCATTAATATATTCATCATGCGATAAGTAAATATTGTTATGAATTGTTGCTTTTTTTAATAAAGAATGAAAACTTTCAATAACAATATTATCAGCACAATGATAATTTTTACCC
>NZ_RCOO01000008.1:0-19112 GCF_003987485.1 Spiroplasma endosymbiont of Megaselia nigra | reverse complement strand
AACCTGTTACATCAAGCAATAATTTTAATGAATATTTAGCACGATTTTCTTTTATAAAAGATACTATTTTTTGTTTATTTAATTGTAAAAGTCATGGAGCTTTTTTAATAATTCATACCCAACTTTATAATAGTTTAAATCTTTTTTTCCAAATGGTTCTTTTGGACCTTTTGGTGTATTTAAAATTCCTTTTTTAAAATTTCTTTGTCATGAATCAAGTGTTTTTATATTTACTTTATATTTTTGTGCAATATAAGTAAGCGATGTTTGTTCAATTTATTTTACTGTATTTTTTTGAAATTCTGCAGTATATGTTTTAAATTTTTGTTCTTTTCTTGCCATATAAAAATGCACCTCCTCTAAAAGTTTAGTAAAGTTCTTTTTTAATTTTACTTACTTTTTGGGGTGCAGTCTTTAATGATTCAATTAAAAGTTGTCGATTTTCTTTAACTTCATCGCGAATTCTTAATAACCGTCGGAATTCCTTTTGACGTTTAATAAACTCTTCAAGGTTTCCTTTTGTATCTTTATATTTAAGCACTTGTTTATTTAGAAATTTAATTTCAGCATATTGCTTTTGGTTTAATAGCATAACATGCTTACGTAATAGGAAAATTGATTCACTACGGTTTTTTAAAATTGCATCGTTTAATTCTTCATCATTAGTTTTAATTGCTCGCGATAAGTTAATAGCTCGATTAAAATCAGCTAATTCTTGAGAAATTTGACGATTATATCCTTGTTCATATTGACGTCGAACTTCAAATAAATATTCCGTCATTTTTTGATCATAAACTAATCGTTCTTCAATATTTGGCCGTTTTGTTTCATCATAACGATGATTATAATTTGTTTTTTTGTAAAGATCTTCATCAAACAATAATTCTTGTTCATCAGTTATTACTTCGTTTGTTTGATTATTAATCGCTTTCTTTGCTCTTGCAGTTTCTCGATCTTTTTTTCTTTGTTTATAATTTAGTTTTGCAGCAAAAGTTGCTTTTAATTGTTCTAATTGCGTTTGCTCTGCATCAGTCAATTTCTGAAAACGACTTTTATTTTCTAATTGTAAAATTAATCGTTCTTCAATTGATAATGGATCTTCTGCTGTCCGAATTATTTTAACTGGCTTTGTTTTTGGCGGAGTAATATCTTTTTCAGCAAATTCATTTAAACTAATTTCACCTGGTGATTGTTTAATTAAACGAACAAGAATTTCTTCATCTCCTTTTTCAATTTCAATTTTATCATTTGGATCAACAACAAAATCAACAATTGATAAACCATTCCGTTTAATTTGAGAAATTTGTTGTGCCAAGATTGGTCGTAAATCACGACGAATTGTTGTTACTTCTTCTGTTTCTTTTCGACGAATAATTGTTTTAGGTTCGTCTTCAAACGAGTTTGATAATTCTAATTTATTTTTAACCTGATTAACATCAAAATGATTTCGGGTTGAGAAAGTAGAAAACTGGTCATTAATGTGCTCACTATCTTTTGATGGCGGTTTCATTAAATTTTCTGTTTTATAATTGGCATTTTTAACAGACATTTTCTTCGGCATACTCGTTTGCTCTGTAATAGTTGTTATTTCTTCTGATAATGACATTACTGGTGAAAATTGTGGTAAGAAAGGCTTTGATTTTGACCCCGCTTTCTTACTAACTGCTTGTTTTGCTTTATGATTCTTTAATCTTTGCAAAACAGGAATTTCTTTTTCAACCCGATAACTATAATCAATAAATTTACTTTTAGCTCTTTGCTCTTCTCAAGTATTTCTTTTTTTATCCTTTAAACGAATAACACCTGTTTTTTTAGTTCCAACAACTTCGTTAACATATTTTTGTTTTAACGCTTGGTATTCGGCACTATTTTCATCTAATTGCCACAATAAAACCTTGATTGTTGCTGGCGTTAATTTTTTATTCATTAGTTCTGTTGTATCTCGATCAGAATCAATAATGTTTCCATAATTGACACGAGAAGTTACGACAGATTCTGAGTCTTTTTCTTTTGCCATTTTCTATTCCTCTTTTATCTATTTTCTCGTTTTTTGATACTTACATATATTATATAAAATTTTTGCACTTTTTTAATTTTTTTTTACTAAAAACCTTGCTTTTTTTAATAAATTATTTATAATAATATATCTTTTTTTAACTTAAAGATTATCAGCTTGATTTTGGGCCTTTTTTGTGAAGATAACGCTGCCTCTTACTTTTTATTGATTTTTCAGTTGATAGCAGCGAAGATTCTTGTTCTTGTGGTTGATGATACATATTATATTCATCTAACAATGCACGACCAATTTCTCGCATAAAAATAGTGCCATAATTATCTTCTGCTGTTGAAATTTTATTAATGTCATTTCTATTTTTAAATACTGGCTTTGCTTGCAATTCTAATCCAGTAACTTCACTATTTAATATTTTTTTATTTATCTTTGGTAATTTAACTGGTTTTGATAATGTAGCCAAATATTCTTCTCGTTTTTTTAATTCATTTAATCTAATTTGTTGTAAATCACGAAGCGATAACTCTTGTTGACGTTGTACTTGTTGTATTTGAATTTTATTATTATTTGCTAATGCTTGTAATAATTGTTTTTGAACAATAGCATCTGCCTCTTGCGCTCATAATTCTTTCTCTCGCGCTCATTGTAAAGCCACATCAGGTCTTTTCTGAGGATCAATGCCACTTGATGTCACAACTTCATCAAAATATTTACGAATTAATTCGGCTGTTGTGATTTTTTTATTTTCC
This sequence comes from Spiroplasma endosymbiont of Megaselia nigra, assembly GCF_003987485.1. Lineage (NCBI taxonomy): Bacteria > Bacillati > Mycoplasmatota > Mollicutes > Entomoplasmatales > Spiroplasmataceae > Spiroplasma > Spiroplasma endosymbiont of Megaselia nigra. Next base: position 16,352 of record NZ_RCOO01000008.1, on the reverse strand, counting down.
ATTGTTAATTCTTCACCACCTTATTGTTACTACTTATTGTTTCACTCTTTTCATTATTAGAGTTTTCAACTAAAAAGCCATCAATAACCTTTTTTCCTTCAGCACGATATTTTTCAATTAAAATCCGTGGTAATGGTTTAGGTTTTACTTTTTTATTATTAAGTTTTTTTTGATAACGCCGTTCTTTAAGCATATTTTTTTGAATTAATTTTTCTTTTAATAAACATTGATGAAGTTGTTCTAACTGACGCCGATGAATTTCACTAATTTCACGAGGATGATATCCTGCATAAGTGTATTGATTTTCCGTTAAATCAACTGTTAAATCAGGTGTTTTTGTCGAATCAGCATAATCAATTTGATAATCTTTTAATTCTTTCCGTGTATATAAAGTCAAATCTGCGTCTTTTCTTTTAGTAGGAATAAATGTTTGATTATTTACTTCTGCTATTAAATTAGATTGTTTTTTTGTTATTTTTAAATTAGAAACTTTATCATTATTTTTTTCATAATCATTACCATATTTTAACTTTTTTAAATTAGGACGTTTTTTAGGATCAATAATTGAAATATAATCATTTTTATTTTTTTGTGTTTGTTCAATTAATGTTTGATTATTGCTAGCCCCTATTGTTTTAGTAGGTACACTATTTTGACTAGCTCCATTCAAGAATGGTTGCTTTTGCTTACTACTAATTGCATTTGTGAAAGTTAAATTTGGCACAATTGCTTCATTTTTTTCTACTGATAATTTTGACTTAATCTTCTTTGATGGTTTTATCATTAATGGATTAATTTGTCTAGTAATATCAGGTTCTAAATAAAGATCAGTTTTAAAAATTGGTTTTCGTTTTGGTTCTTCTTTTATAAAATTACGAATATATTTACCACCAATTTGTTTCTTATTTTTTCCTAAACTACGGGATAATGATTCTTTGACCATTTGATCACGTTTTTTAATAACATGTTCCGGATTAATCACAATTGGTGTCTCATTTTTATTTTTTTTATGTATGATTTGCTGCATATGTTGTTTTCACTCTGAAGGATGTGAATTCCGACGTGACAACAATTCTAATTGATTTTTACTTAAATTCATTTGATCTTTAATTTCATCTAATGACCGTGGTTTAAGATCCCGATTTGATAAAGAATAATCTTCTTCTGGATGATAACCTTCTCTCGCTCGATTTGAATATGGATTAAAATCATGTTTAGTATTATCTCGTCGTGATAACAATTGTAATTGATTTTGATTTAATCCTCAATTATTTGCATGTTCTTTCACTTGTTCATTAAATCCTTTTAATGATTCAATTATTTCCTCGTTTTGACTGTCATTTTTTGAACCTTGTGTTTGACTTTGAAATCGTCCATAATGTTCATTGCGTTGTCGGATTAATCGTTGCTGATTTGGATTTAACTTACTAATAATATTTTCAGTTTCTTCTGATGAAGGAAATACTTTATCAGACTTTATATTCTCATCTAAGGTTAGTTCATTCTTAACAACTTGTTCGGTTGGCAAACTTGCTAAAACAGATTCATTATTATTTAAAAAAGCTTGACGTGGTTGTTTTATCTCTGATTCAATTGCTTCTTGTGATGCTTGATAACCACGAACAACTCGCGATGGAAATAAGTCTTCAACTCGCGATAATTTTCGTTTTGACAATAATCTTAACTGGCTAGGATTTAGTCCCATTGTTTTCTTGCTACTCGTTGCATTTTTTGCCAATTCTTTTTTAAATAATGATGATTTTTTACCTGAGGTTTTTTTAAATTGTGCATTTTCTCCTAATAATAATTTAACAAATTTTTCATATTCTTTTTCATAACGTTGATTTCAATCAATTGCACTATTTGAATTCAAATTTTGATATTCTTCCATTAACTTTAAATATGATTCTGACTTTTTCCAAGACTTAGTTAACATTTTAATAAGCATTGTTTCATTAACATTTATTTTTAAATTATTATTAACTTCTTGTAATTGTTTTGTTTCATTCAATTTCTTACTAGCCATCATTTTACCTCAAATTTTTAAATTATAACCATCAATAAATTTTCTTTCTAAAATTATATCATTTTTTTCTTGCTTTTGATATCAATACTTGTATAATTAAACATTAAAAAAATAAAAGAGAATGACTCTTTTATTTCTGTTGTAAATATGCTTCTAAAATTAATTGCGCTGCTAAACTATCTTTTTTTTGTTTTCGTTTTTGGCGCGAAAGATTTGCTTCTAACATTATTTGATTAGCTTGACGTGTTGTTAACCGTTCATCAACTAAGTGAATTGTTATCGTTGCTTCTAATAATGGTTTTAAAATATCAACAAAATCATTAACCATTAAAGCACGAGGTCCAATTGTATTATTCATATTTTTTGGATAGCCAATAATAATATCACTAAATTGGTTTGTTGTAATTAACTCCGCTAAATATTGCGCTGCTTGTGCAAAATCATTTTTTGGAAAGCGATAAACACCATACCCAGTCGCAATCAGTCCCCGACTTGTTGCTAAGCCTAGTGTTTTACTACCAACATCAACTCCTAAATAATACTTAGCCATGATGTTTTAAAAATTCTAGCGGGTCAGCAAATAATTTAACAAGTAAAGTTTTGTCTTTATTGTTAAAACCACTTTGAGCAACACTATTATTGCCGCCACCTTTACAACCTAATAATGGATTTAATTGTTGAATAATTTTTCCAGCTTGATAACGATCGTGTAAATCATCACTAACACCAACAATTAATGTGGCTTGTTTTTCATCACTAACACCAACGAAGAAAATTAGTAAGTTTTGATATCGAACTTTATAATCATCAATTAACACTTTTAAAGCATTAATATCAACTTTTGCTGTAAATTGATGAGTTAAAACATTAATTCCATTTTTAGTTTGTGGTAACAAGGTATTATATTGTTTGACAAATTGTTGAATTAAAATATTATCATATTGTTTTTGTCAATGTTTAAAATCTTCTTTAAGTTGTGCTACTAACTCTTTTAACTGTTTTCAGTTTGTTTTTGAAACAGTTAAATTACTAATTTGTTCTCAAGTTTGCTCTAAACGTTGGTCAAGTAATGCTTTCTTACCTTGATTATACTTATCAAAATAATTAATTGCTTCAGTTTTTTCTTTTAAAAATTGTTCATTTAGATAACTAGCAATTGTTTTATTTGAGGTAATAGCATGAATTCGAAATGTTCCAACTCCTTTTGATTCCAAACCAGTTACTAGTAAATCTTCAACATCTTGTGAATTAGTCACATGGGTTCCTCCACAAAGTTCACAAGAATAAGTACCAAATTTAACAATTCGAACCTCAGCATCATATTTTTCTGTAAAAAAAGCTAAAGCATGATGCACATCTAATGCTGTTTGCATATCAGTATAAATAACTTCACAAGGAATTGCAGCCTTAATTGCTTTTGTAACAGAAGCTTCTACATCTGTAATTTCCGCTGATGTAATTGCTTGATTATGTGTAATGTCAATTCGTAAACGTTCATCATCGTTATAAGAACCAGTTTGCATAACATGGTTTCCTAACACTTCTCGTAAAGCAGCATGAATTAAATGTGTTCCTGAATGATTTTTCCGCGTATAAAAACGACGATCACTGTCAATTGACGCATTGACCAAATCTCCAATCTTAAGTGTCCCTTCAACTTTGACAAAATGTAAATGCTTTTTATTTGGACCTTGTTGTACATCAAGAACATAAGCTGTCGTATTGTCTTTTAAAATTAATCCGTGATCAGCAGCTTGTCCCCCTTTTTCAGCATAAAACGGTGTCTCTTTTAAAATGATATATCCTGTTGTATTAGTTAATTTTGTGACTGGTTTATCATCAGCAAACATAAAGACAATTTCTGTATTATTAACTTGTTCATGTTCATAACCAACAAATTGACTAGCAACATCTAACTTGGTAAAAAGTTCGCTTTGTAAATGAATTGCTTTAATATCTTTTCGATTAGTACGTGAAATTGTTTTCGCATTTTCTAATAATTCATCAAAACCAACACGATCAACACTAATCCCTGCTTCGTGTGCTTCTTCTTCAATTAATTCAATTGGAAAACCATAACTTTCAAATAAACGAAAGGCATGTTCTTTTGAAATCGTACCATATTTTGTTTTAACTTCATTAAAAAGTTTGTTTCCTTGTTCTAATGTTCTTAAAAATTTATTTTCTTCATCTAACACAGCTTGTTCAACAATTGGTTGTTTTTCAACTAGATAAGAATAATATTCTTGCATAATGTTAACTACTGTTCCCACTAATTTAAATAAAAATGGTTCTGTTAAATCAATTTTTTTCCCATATAAACTAGCACGACGAATTAAACGCCGAATAACATAACCGCGATCTTTATTTCCCGGAAAAGCACCATCAGCAATTGCAAAAGTAACTGCCCGAATATGATCAGCAATTACTTTAAATGCAGTATTAATTTTTAATTGTTCTGAATCATTGTTAAACAATGCTGTTTCATCATAATGATATTTTCCATTTACTAATTTTTCAACCGCTTTAATAATTGGCATAAACAAATCATTTTCAAAATTAGTTGGTGTTTCTTGAATAATTGAAGTAATTCGTTCTAATCCAGCACCAGTATCAATATTTTTTCGTGGTAAGTCAGTATATGTCCCATCACCATTGTTATTATATTGTGAAAAAACAATATTTCAAACTTCCAAATAACGATCATTTTCTAAATCATCTTGCAATAACTTTAATCCTAATTGCCCAGGATCATATTTTTCCCCACGGTCATAAAAAATTTCGGTATTAGGTCCGCATGGTCCGGTCCCAATTTCTCAAAAATTAGTATCCTTATCACCTTTAATAATTCGTTCATCACTTAAACCAATTACATTGCGTCAAATTTCATAAGCTTCTTGATCATATTTATAAATTGTGACATATAATTTGGCAGGATCAAACCCAATTCATTTTTTATCAGTTAAAAATTCTCAAGCATACATAATTGCTTCTTTTTTAAAGTAATCACCAATTGAAAAATTACCAAGCATTTCAAACAAAGTATGATGACGTGCTGTATAACCAACATTTTCAATATCATTAGTTCGAATTGATTTTTGTGAATTTGTCAAGCGTGGTGATGGTGGTGTTTTTCGCCCATCAAAATATGGCTTTAACGTCGCCACACCAGAGTTAATTCATAATAATGACGGATCATAAACAGGAATCAATGATACTGAAGGTAATTCATAATGATCCTTACTGCGAAAAAAATCTAACCACATTCTTCGAATTGCATTTGCTGTAAATTTTGTCATTTTAATATTCCCTTCTCTTTCATAATTAATTAATAGGATTATAGCATACCAAACGAAAAAAAAACTTTTTTATTTCAAAGAAGTTCTTACTAAAAGCCTATTTTCGATATCCTCGAACCAATAAATAAAACGAAACTAATAAAATATTAACAAAGAAGAAAGTTGTAATTACTGGCACAACGGCTGGATATTGAAAATATTGGCGAAATATTGTTCACATTAATGTTTGTCAAAATAAACCAATTACTAATCATGTTAGCATTTGAACAAACATTAATAAATTATATGAAAATTCTTGTAAACGTGCTAAACAAAACAACATAAAATAAAGGGGAATAAAACTAATGATCATTAATCCTATCGCAACTACTAAAAGAATTCAGTTAGCTCTAACATACCCAGTTGTTGATGTGAAAGCAGGGAAAATCATAATTACAATAAAACCAATCATTAATAAAATCATTCCAATGTTGCTTCCTAAGCGTTGACGAAGTTCCCGACGAGAAGAAATATTAATGTATCCTAATCATTGCATAAAATTAGTTACAAATCCACCACGGTGTCCTGCTGATGATGGTAATAATAATTCAATTGCAATGCGAATTGATAATCCAATCACAACATTAGCAACAGCAAGGGGCATCACAAAAATAATTAATACTGCTCCTGCTTGCATAATTGTTGGTGCTTGCGCAAAAAGCGTTCCCAAGCCATCTTGATTAATTATTAAACCTAATATTGAAAACACATTTGGTTGATATTGTACATTGTTTATTCAAGTTGCCAATCCTTGACCATTAGTTAAATTATATCAATAAAGTTTTTCACGCAGTACAAAAGAAAAACCATCAGCAATGGCAATGAAAAATAATCCTAAAAATAAGGATATATATAAAGTAAAGCCACCAATTCTTGTCATTCATTTACCAACTAATAAACGAACATTTCATTTTCAATGTGCTGCTGTTATATTTGTTAGTAAGACAATAACAAAAATTGCTGTTCCAACTGCAATTAATGTAAAAATAGGAACAAAAATATATAAATCAATTACTCAAAATTTAAAAAGAGCAAATCCATTTAAACTAAAAACTGCTTGAAAAGAACCATATGATAATAAAAAATTTAAAATATTATAAGCACTATCTCCCTGTAAAGTTTCTAATGGATTAGCGTTTAATCCTTTAACGCTTAATGAATTAATAATTTCTTGTTTTAAGGCTGTTACTTGTTGATTTAATGTTGGAACAACTGCTCCAGCTATAATAATTACAATTCCTGCTAAAAATCATATAGTACTAAATTTTAGTCAAGACTTTAATGCCATAGTCTCCTCCATGTTTCTAAATAATTATAGGTATATTATACCAAGAAAACAAGGAAGATGATATTTTTTATTTATTCTGAAGTGATTAACAAATTACATCATAACTCGTTCTACTACTTTAATATCTGGAATGGCTAATAATGATGACCGAATTTGTTGCAAGCGGTCAGCATTACTAACCTTAATAATTGTTTTAATTGTTAAATTCATTAAATCACCAGAAACATTAGCACTCATCATTTGAACCGATGCATTTAAATGACTTAATACTTTTGTCACATCAACTAGTAAGGCAGGTCGATCAATTGCTTCAATCCGAATTGCACAATCATATTGTTTATTTTTACAAACTGCTTCATTTCAACTAACTTCAACTTGGCGGTCTTGATTATCACCGCTTTGAATATTACAACAAGTTTTTAAATGAACTTTAATCCCTTCAGCTTTAGAAACATAACCAGTGATGTCTTCATATGGAATTGGCAAACAACATTGTGAAATAACAACTTTAATGCTTGAAATACCTTGGACAATGATATCATCTTTTAATTGCGCTTTTTTATATTGTTTATCTTGTAATTTTTTTAAAATTTTTTCATTTTGACTTGTTTCGTGATCTAAATAAACTAAATTAATTGCTTCTTCTAAAGAATATTCATCATTAGCAACATCTAACAAAAAATCTTCAATATTATTAAAATTAATTGCATGTAATCGTTTTAATTGTGTTTCTGAATCAACTAATTTTCATTTTAAATCTTTTTTTGCAATATATTCTTCAATTTGTGCCTTTGTTTGTTTAATTTTCTCTAAATTAACTGATTTTGCGTCACTAGTTACTTCAACTAATTCTTTTTTCAAATACTTCTTAATTTTTTGTAACGCCGATGATGTTTTGGCGACAACTAATCATGAATGATTTGGTTTTTGGGTTGCTGCTGTTTTAATATCAACCACATCCCCTGATTTTAAAACAGTTGAAATTGGCGAAAATAAACCATTAATTTTTGCTCCAATTGTTTTTTCTCCAATTTCAGAATGAATTTTATAAGCAAAGTCCAGAACAGTTGAACCAAATGGTAATGTTACAACCTTCCCATTTGGTGTTAAAACATAAATTAACGAAGAAAAAATATCATTTTGAATAATTTGTTCCATTAAATGATCTGGTTTATAAACTTCTTGTTGAATTTCATCTCGTTCTTGTACTGAAATATTTTCTAAATCTAAAATCCGTTTAAAAATATCTAATCGTTCATCAATATCTTTTTGTTTTTTTGCAATATCATAATTTTCCCCTTCTTTATAACGTCAATGCGCTGCTACCCCCTGTTCTGCCAATTCATCCATTTCTTCAGTTCGAATTTGAATTTCAAAAATAAGACCATCATCAGCCGCAATTGTAGTATGCAAAGATTGATATAAATTATGTTTTGGCGTAGCAATATAATCTTTAAAGCTATTATTTAATGGCGTATAATGCTGATGGACAAAACCTAACACCTTATAACAATCATCAACACTATTTGTAATAATACGAACAGCTAAAATATCATGAATATCATCAAAATTTTTACCAAACTGATTCATTTTACGATAAATTGAATAAATTGATTTACTACGTCCATATACTTTTACAGACATCTTTTTCTCAGTAATTAAAATTTGTTTTAATTCTTCAATTTTTTGATTAATAGTATTTTCTCGCTCTTTATTACTTGATTCTAATAATGAAACAATTTTATTGTATTGCACAGGGTTAACAATTTTAAAACTAATATCTTCAATTTCTTGTTTAACAGCTTTCATTCCTAAGCGATGAGCAATTGCTGAATAAATTTCTAAACTTTCTCGTGCAATAATTTGTTGACGTTCTGGTTTTAAATAACCAATTGTTTTTAAATTATGTAAACGATCAGCTAACTTGACAATAATTACGCGAATATCTTTCGCCATTGATAAATATAACTTTCGTAAATATTGTGCTTTGATTTGTGTCCGATTTTCTTTTGCAAAATAACTAACTTTGGTTACCCCTTCAACTAAATTAGCGATTTCAATCCCAAATAATTCTTGTAATTCTTCAAAGGTAGCAGGAGTATCCTCTAAAACATCATGCAATAACCCAGCAATTAAAGTTTTTGGTCCCATTCGCCATTGTGCCAAAAAAAGGGTTGTTCATAATGGATGGATAATATACGCTGCTCCGCTATTGCGAACTTGCCCATGGTGTTTTTCTTCAGCATACTCATATGCTTTCTGAATTTCCTTTAATGTTGCTTCATCTTTAATATACAACTTAATTTGGGCTAAGACTTCTTCGTATTTAATATCTCGATCCATTATAAACAACCCCTTTTTCTTATAATAATTATAATTATATCGCGTTTAGCATTAATATTCAATCAGGGTTTTAATTGGATATGAACCTAAATCTTTTTTACCATTCAAATATGTTAAATCAATCACAAAAACTAAACCAGCAATTGTTGCTTGTTCTTGCTTAACTAATTGACACATTGCGCGTGCTGTTCCTCCCGATGCTAAAACATCATCAACAATCAACACACGATCATTTGGTTGTAAATCTCCGGCATGAATCTCTAATTGATTTGCCGCATATTCGTAACTATATTTTACATCAATAACTGCGCGGGGTAATTTTCCCGCTTTTCGTACAGGAATAAACCGTAAATTGGTAGCATAACTAACAGCTGGGCCAAACAAAAAACCACGTGCTTCAGGGGCAATAATTACTGTTGCTTTTTGAGCAACAGCATACGCTGCTAATTGCTTAATTACTGTTTTAAAAGCCAAAGCGTTATTTAATAACGGAGTAATATCACGAAAAATAACCCCCGGTTCTGGAAAATTAGGAATATCAACAATAAACTTTTTTAGATCCATTTTTAAAAATTCCTTTCTTGGTTAATTAATCATTAATTCCAACAACAACTTGTTCATCAACTTCAACACGTTGTGAATCTAAGTAATTTTTAACACGGATTTTATTTAACGCACGATATTTTTCTAATGCTACTCAAATTGGGATTGCAAAAAATAATGTCGCAAACATCCCAATAATTAAACCAATTAAAATAACAACATTAAAGCCAAATCATGTTCCTGAAAAAGCCGCTAAAGTAATTAATAAAATTGCAAACATAATTCCTAATGTTAAACAGTGCTGTAACATTTGTTTAATTGTAATATTAGCAACTTTTTGTAAAAAGTTATGTTCATAATTATAGATCCGAAACTCTTTTTGAATTTCTCGGATGATTTTATGGTTTTTACTTTTAATATCTTTTGCCACCAATTCTACCAGGTGCAATTGGTCACGATATTGTTTTTTCAATTCTTTTAATTTTAAATCTGGATTTTTAACTGCTAGTTTTTTTAATTCCTCTTGATAATAAACTTTATGAGCACGACATAAACGTTTAATTTGAGCACGATGTTCTGACATATAGGCAAAGAATGTTTCATACTCATGAATATTAATTGCTTTTTTATTTTGTTTTGCACGCACCATTACCATTGTTCCAAAAGCAATTGCAAACCCAAAAATCGTTAAGAACGAAATTGACATTTCAAAGGTAATTAACAACTGCGTAATAATTGCAATTGCAATAGTAACAATTAACGTAAAGATTGCGGCTAACACCATTCCAACAAATTGTGCTCAATCTAAGCGGAATAATGTATAAACAAAAATACATGCTAAACCAATTGCCAGGCTAATTGCCGCAATTTTTAAGATATAACCTTCCATAACTGGATCAGTTTGTTGTAAGGCTAATGATGTATCACTCGGGCTAGCACCATAAAATGAAGCAATGCTTGATAACAATTCACGTTCAAAAGTACCCTTCGTAATATTTGTACTAACAATTAAAATACGGTTACTATTACCACTATCTTGTCGTTTAATCACATAAATATTAAAACTAAAATTATGACGTGTTATTTGCCGATACTCTTCAATTTGCGTATTTAACTTGGCAATTGCAACTTCATCTGGAATTTGTTTAGACCCATCTGTTCCTCACAAGTCTTCATTAACTGTAATATTAATTCCTGGTTTAATTGTATTAGCAACATTTGCTTTTCCAGCAAAACCAATTGCTAAGGCAATTATTAATAAAATGATTCCAACAATTGGGGTTCATTTTGTAATATTATAAAAGGTTCATTTGCCATGTTTTAATTGTTTACGCTTTTTATTTTCTACAGGGGCTGAAGCAGATAATTCTGTTTCAGCATTAGCAGGCAGGTTTACTTCAACATCAGATGGAAGCTCAGTTGTTGAAGAATCCACTATTTTAACATCCGTAGCTAGTTTTCTTGATTGTTTCTTAAACAATCAAGTTCATAATGAAAATCGTGAAACATCTAACCAACGATATTTTTCTTGTCAATGTAACTTAATGACAATTCAATACATTAAACGCGCTACGGCAAAAACCATAATAATTGCAATAATTAAACCAACTAATAAAATTGTGGCAAATGATTTAATATTATTAGTTCCTGTTCAAAATAGCGACAGTCCTAATATTACTAAAACAACTAAAGCATCGATAAAAACAGCAATTGTTTGTTTATTAGCAATTTTCATTGCTGGTTCAAATGGGATGTTATTTTCATACCGCTCACGTTTATACCGTGAAAAGAACAACAAGTTTCCTTCTAATGATAATCCAAAAGCAATAATTAAGGCAGCAATACTTTCTGGTGAAATTTCAACCTTTAATAAAGATGATAAATATAAGGTTGAAATAATTGTAAACAATAAAGTTAAGACGGCAATTAATCCAAATAAACGATAATAAACTAATAATACAATAAAAATGGCTAAAACTAGAACACCTAAAATAATCATTGAAATTTTAAACACATTTGCTGAAACAACCGTTAGGATTTCACGATAACCGCGAATAGTAAATTCTAGTCCACTTAGCCCCCCGTTAACCAAGTTACTAATTTGACGAGCTTCTGTCTCGGTTGATGTTGTAATTTGATTTGAATTTTCGGCTGCACCAGTTCCAATTTTAATTGAATTTCAATTAATAATATATTTTTTATATGCTTCGTTCAAAACACTATTATATTCAATAATTGTTTGTAAATATGGTCGCAATGGATCAATATATGCATTTGTTGTAGCACTTTTATCATTTGGATCAATTAATAAACGATTTGTCGGTACTGTTGTAAAACGAAAACGACTATCTTCCATTCATGTTCTAATTTGTGAAATTGGATAACGTAATGCTAAATCTAACAAATTTCCATGCTGAATTCGAGCAGTCCCTGTATCATAATATTCTACATCAAAAATATGATAAATATTTGTTCAATCTGTTGAAGAAACCTTACTACGAATATCAACACTAAAAAAAGTTGCAATTGCTTGTATATTATCAATATCATGGCGTAAATCATCAATCATTTGACCAATATCAGTTCAAATATATAATGGCTGTGCTTGTCCGCCTCCTTCTGCTGGTTTTAAACTATTAATAATGCTATCTCATTTTTGTTGATTTTTAATTTGTAAGGTAATAATTGGTCGACGTGCTTGGTCAACTCCTGTTGTTGAACCAGAGATAACATCACTTAATGGTGTTCGTTCTTTTGTTCCATTATTATCACTAATTAATAAATCTTTTCCCTTATTATCAGTTAAGTAAATTGCTCCTAATCGTTGAATTATTTTACTTAAGTCATTATAAGATTTAAACCTATCTTTTCCAACAATAACTTCAACCGAATTACGTCCTAATGTTTGTAAATATAAATTTTGGTTTGATAAAGGATCTAATTTATTTCGTAATAATTCTAAACCTTTTTTGCTATCTCCATTTGGAGTATCCGGTGAATAATTAGGTTCTCTTTTGTCAAAAACATCAATTTGAACTTGATATCCTCCTGAATAAGCAATTCCTGTTTGATATGAATAACGAAAACTATCCGCTGAAAAAAGCGCACCAACAATCATAGCAATAACTAAAACAATTAACGTTCCGATTCGGATAATTAATCGACTTATTGCTCTTTTATCTTTTGGCTCTTTAATTATTTTAACTTGTTCTTTCTTTCCCACGCTTGACACCACTATTCTACTTTTCAACTTTTCTTTATATATTGTACACTATTTCTTATCTAATCCTATGATTTAATAAACATATCTTTAAAATCATCTAACGATAAATCTGGATCAGTAATTTTTTGATTATTCATAAATTCAATTATCCGATTAAGTTTAATATTAAAAATATAATAAGCAGCATCACTAACATCAATAATTTTTTTATCAACTAAAATTATTTTTAATAAATAATTAATAACATCCTGTTCAGTAATATTTCGATTTAATAACTTTAAATCTACTGTTTTTAAACTAATCATTTTTAAAACATAATTAGCAATTTGTTGTTGTTCTTTTTGATGATTTTGCATTATATTTACACCCTACCTTAGTTCCAACTATTATTATAACTAAGTTATTTAAAAAATTAAGCAATTTATGTTAATTTTTTTAAAAATTCAATTGCTTTTTATGTTAATATCCGCCCCCGTGGGGTTTTTAACAAATAGCCCTTTTTTAATAAAAATGGTTCTAAATTATTGGTAATTGTTAAAAGCGGTTCATTTAAAATTTGGCTTAATGTTCCTAAACCAACTGGTTTTTGTTGGAAAAGATGATAAATATGTTTTAAATAATTAACTTCATTTCATTCTAACCCATCTTGAAATACTTTTAAATTAGTTAAAATTTATGTTAAAAAGTCAAGATCAATTGAACGAGAATTAACAATCAAATAGTCATATACTCGATAAAATAACCGCAAAGTGGTGCGGGGATTATTACGAGTATAACTTGTTAGTAATTGTAATTCATTAGCTGGTAAAACTAATCCAACTTGTAAAAATAAATTATTTAAAATTTGTTGAATTTCAAAATTACTATATTCTTCAAAATAAAAAACAGTTGTAAAACGATTCAATAATGGTTGTGGAATTTGATATAACAAAGTTGTTGCTGATAAAAATGTAAACGGTGGCAATCATAATGTTACATTTTTAGTATTATAATCTTTTCCTAAAATTAAGTTTAAGCAATTGTCTTCTAGAGCCGGATATAATGTTTCGCTTACTTCTTGACTAATAGCATGAATTTCATCAATAAAAACTAAATCAAAGGATTTAATTTGCGTTAAACAAGTAATAAGGTCACTTGGTTTTTGTAAATTTGGTCCATGTAAAAGATGTAATTTTTGTTTTAATAAATTGGCAATTAAATATCCTAAACTTGTTTTTCCCATACCACTACCGCCAATAAAAAGCATATGTTTTAAAGGCAACTGTTGTTTTTGACTAGCTGCTATCATAATTTTTAAATTTGTTTTAATACTTTCTTGACCAATATATGTTTCAAAATTATCAGGACGAAAATTAAGTAACTGCATTTTTGCTGATTGCTGTTAAAACTATTTTTAAATATTGGTCAAGTTGCTTTGGTGGTTGTTTAATTGCATTAATTGTTTGATAAATAGTTTTTAAAGAATAACCTAATGTTTTTAAACAATTAATAACTTTATTTTGTAAATTATTATATTTTTTTGTGAAATAAATTTTTTGTAATGCATTAAATAAAATTCGACCACTATGAACTTTTAATCCTCGTAATTGCTCAATTTGATGTAAATTATTTTGTTGAACTAAAGTTAATAAATATTCCACACTAATTTGTTGTAATAATTTAACAGCAGTTTTAACTCCAATTGTTGGAATTGTTAATAAATCACAAAAAATTTTTTTTGTTGCTAAATCTAAAAAACCAAATCATTGAAAATAATCTTTTACTACTAAAAAAGTATATAATTTAATCTGCATTGTTTTCTTAAACTCAAATAATTTATTTGTAACTAAATTAATTTCATAACCATAATTATTATGTTCTAAATAAATTAAATTTGCATTAATTTCCTGAACTGTTCCATAAATTGAAGCATACATCTCTCCTATCTTCCTCCTATCTTAGATTAACTTGTAAATTACAAGAAATCCTTTTTAAAAATAAAAAAACTCATAGATAATAATGAGTTTAAAAATTAATTGTTATAATTTTCATTTTACTTTCAAAGAAAATCAAGCTGTTTCTTTATAAAGATTTGATTTATCCGCTAAAATAACTAATTGCACATCAGATGTTGCACCAGGTGTTTTATTAACACTACCATCAATTCTTAGAAATAAATTTTCATCTTTTTGCGCCGTTTGTAACAACGCTAATGATTCTGGTGATAACTTATTTTAAATTTCTGAATTTGCTATCATAGCTGATAAAATATCTTTAGGTATATCACTTGAAATATAAACAGGAGTATCTGTTAAATTTGTACCCAAATTAATAATATTAATTCGTTTTGACTTAGCTTGGATTGCAATATTAGTAATACCATAAAAATTAGTTGCATTATCTGCATTAATAATAATTGTAGCTGCATAGGCTGTTTTATCTTCGTCAAAACGTTCACTACTAAAAGTTAAAGTAGTAGCTGGATCTTTAATTGCTTCTAACAGTTGTGGCTCTAATTTCCCATCATTTTTGGAACCAATTTCTAAGGTTAATAAAGCACCGTATAAATCCATCCAATTATTTGAATCTTCAATTTCAATAACTTGTTTACTTAAATCACCACCTAATAAAGTAATATTAGTTCGTTCACTAACACCTCCACAACTATTTTCATTATTTGCAGTGTTTGCAAAGTGTTGTCATAATTGTCATCCACCAATGCCAAAACCAACAAATGATATTACTAAAATAACAATTAAACTTCAAATTTTTAATTGCATTTTTCGGTTAATAGTATGTAAAATTTTACGCATTGATGTCATGGAATAGGGTTCCATTTTTTTGCCAAAGCAATAGTTTCACCTTCAATTGATGGTGATGGTATCACTAATTCAGTTGGCAAATCAATAGGTTTTTCTTTAATATCATTATCATCTTTATTTTTATCATTATTTGGAATTTCAATTTTACTTGCCGCCTCTAATTCTAATTTAGTTGTTGCTTCAGGAATTGGTTTTAATGTTTCAACTTTCTTTTCTTGAACTACAGGAACTTTTTCAATCGGTGGCTTAGACTTAATTGGCAACGAACGACGATGAGTTGGAATTTTGTCAATTGTTTCTTTTGATAATTGAATTGTTTGGTTAACAACAGGAACTTTTGGATTGCCTGAGACATCTAAAAAATTAGTTTTTCAAAAAAAGATATACTTATTATCCTTACAATTAATTAATGCAATTGGCATTATTCCGGTAGTATACATTATTTTGAGGTTTTTAATAAAATTAAGTAATTAGAAACAAATTAAGTTTCGCTTATGACTAAATGATAACAAAATTTTGTATCATGTACGATGAAGCGGCAAAAAACAACTCTTGTTAAATAAAAAGGGTTGTTTTAAGACTGCACCCCAAAAAGTAAGTAAAATTAAAAAAGAACTTTACTAAACTTTTAGAGGAGGTGCATTTTTTAATGGCAGGAAAAGAACAAAAATTTAAAACATATACTGCAGAATTTTGTAAATTGTACTATGAAGTGTAGCACTTTATTTGATTTCATTATAACATCAATAAAATAAATGTTCAATATAATTTATTTTAAAAAAATTTAGTA
>NZ_RCOO01000077.1:0-5124 GCF_003987485.1 Spiroplasma endosymbiont of Megaselia nigra | reverse complement strand
GCGATGTTTGTTCAATTTCTTTTACTGTATTTTTTCGAAATTCTGCAGTATATGTTTTAAATTTTTGTTCTTTTCCTGCCATTAAAAAATGCACCTCCTCTAAAAGTTTAGTAAAGTTCTTTTTTAATTTTACTTACTTTTTGGGGTGCAGTCTAATACTACCAATGAAGGTGAAGAAAGCATTTAAAAAATTTTGTGGAACTTGAAATGCTTGGTCACCTAAAATTTGCGTATCAGAAATTAATTTAGTTAAAATATCACCCATTTTTTTATCATGATAATAATTCATATCTAAATCAACTAATTTATTTAAAACTTTAATTCGAATATCAATTTCAATTTTTCGTGAAATTGACCCACCAACTAAACTTTGTAAATATAAAAACATTCCCGAAACAATAAAAGTTCCGGCAAAACCAATTGCTCAGTATAGTAATGTTCCTCAGGGCATCGCAGGATCATTAATACTTGAACGCTTTGACATTACCGTTGTCAATTCCATCATAACAATATTTGTTAATTTAGGTAAGGCAACTGTAATTCCACAAGTAATAATAATAAATAAGATTAAACATAATCAACGAAATCAAAATTGTTTATAATAAATTGATAATAATTTAAAAAATCCCATTGGGGTGGCTTTTGGCTTTTTAATTGGCAACGGTTCTTTTTTTGTATTATTGCCAGTTAAATTTAACCCATCATTTTTTTCTCTCATCATAAATTTATTTTTGTGTATTTTGTTAATTATTTAACAAAATAATTATACAAATTCTAAAAAATATTACAAGTTATTTTATTAATATTTGTTAAATATTTAACATTTTATTTAAGATGTAGACCCTTCTTTTTTTAGCAACTCAACTATCCTTTCTAAATCAGCTAGTAAAGTTTCATATCGTGGTTTTGATAAAATTTGCATAATGCGTTGATCTAATTGATTTACTAAATTAAAAACAATTGGTTTTAATTTTCATCACTTTTCAGTTAAGGTTAAATAAATAATTTTTTTATTATTTTCTGGGCGATTTTTTACAACATAACCCTTTTGTACTAATTTTTTTGAAACAATCGTAATATTTGCCCGTGATTGATTAACAACTTGTGCTAATTCATTCATTGTATAGTCAGGAAACCGTTCAATTAAAATTAATAACCAAATATTAGAAATTTGAAAATCATAATAACATTGTTTTTGTAGTTCATTTTCAATTTGCTGTGTAAATGCTTTGTTAATAAAACCTAAATAACGAAAAAGTAATCCACCACATATTTCATTTTCTACTTGCATTTTTTCCAGAATAATCCTCCTCCTTTTCATTAATTTTTCTATATTTCTTATTTTTTTTATCTTAACATAGAATAAATTAATGTTAAGTATTTAACAAAGATAAATAAAAAATGTATTTAAAATAAATACATTTTTTTGCTTTTAACGTTCTAAATCATGAATTGGATTATTATTAGTTAAAAATTCAATTTCAAAAATAATATTTTTGGAAGTTAATTTGCCTTTTTTCTCATCATTTACGCGAAAAGCATAATTTTGATAAACAAATTCTTTAATTTTATTTTCTGATTTTGTTAAATCATATCCTGTTTCCTTAACAAATCATTGATATAATGTTTTACCTGTACTTTCTGGTGGTGCTGCTAAATGCAAATATTTTTGAAATACTTTTTTAATCGAAGTACTACCGTGAATTCAAAGCATATGGTGACCAATTTCTTTTACTTGCCCAGTTTCATCATCTTCATCATAAATTTCACCAACTAATTCTTCTAAAATATCTTCCAGTGTAACGATTCCAAGAAAATTATTACTATCTTCATTGGTACTAACAACTGCCATATGAACTTGTTCTTGTTGAAATAATTCTAAAGCATCATCTAATTTTAAATAACGAGAGAAAAAAATTGGTTCAGAAACTAAACTTTTGATATCGACTTCTTGATGATCAATAACGGCAATAAAAACATCTTTAATGTTTAAAATTCCAATTACTTTTTCAGTTTCTGGAACTAAAACAGGAATACGCGTAAAACGTTCTTGCTTATAAAACCGTTGTAATTCTCGTAATGAAATATTACTATAAATTGTTTTAACTTTTTCCTTTGCTGTCATAATTGAACTAATTGTTTTTTCATCAAAAGTTATTGCTGATTCAATTAGTTCTTTCTCATTTTTTTCTAAAACACCTTCTGATTCAATTGTTGAAATTAATTCTAACAATTCATTTTCTGTTGTTAAAACACCATTTTTTTGTTTATGAAAGGTTAACAACCAAGTAAAAGGATAAAACAAAATTTTTCAGATTCATAAAATATAAGCTGAAAAAATTGAAAACTTTTCAGGAAAAGCTTTAGCAATTGTTTTTGGTAATAATTCACCAAAAATTAAAACAGTTAAACCAATAACTCCTGTTGCTACTCATATTGCTGTTTCAGC
Organism: Spiroplasma endosymbiont of Megaselia nigra; assembly: GCF_003987485.1. NCBI lineage: Bacteria > Bacillati > Mycoplasmatota > Mollicutes > Entomoplasmatales > Spiroplasmataceae > Spiroplasma > Spiroplasma endosymbiont of Megaselia nigra. The sequence goes on along the minus strand of NZ_RCOO01000077.1, from coordinate 2,675 downwards.
ATTGATAATCAAAGACGCAAAAAATAAAGTTCCAATTGTTGCTAAAGCCGTATTAACTAAAGTATTTGCAATTAAAATAGTTGCTAAAGTACGATCATAATCTTTGACCAATTTATAAACTTGTTTTGCTCGACGAATTGTTTTATTTGTTGCTCTTTTTTTCCGTTTACTAACATTCTTTTTTGCCATTTGTTTTAAACGAATAACATTAATTGAGGTAATAGCTGTTTCTGAAGCCGAAAAAAAACTTGAAAAAATTAATAAAATAATCATTATTGGAAGTAACACAGCCAATGCGGTGGTCATATCCATCATCATTTACTCTCCTTTAAAATCTGTATTATTTTCCATCATTATATACTTTTCTCTCATAATTATCTACTAAATAACACCATAAAAATATTTAGATTTAACTTTAAAAATATAAAAAATAATGTATATTTATAGATAGACAATTATATAAAATAATTCTTGGGGAGGAATAGAAATGAAAAAACTACTAAGTACAATGGCAGCAATGACACTCGCAACAACAACAGCAACAGCAACAATCGCTTGTTCAGATCAAAATATGGCTTATTACAACCAATTCATCAATGGTATAAACAATAAAGAAAGTTTTATTTTTATGGTTTCAGCAAAGAATTGCATTCATTGTCAAAATACAACAGATACAACAATTCCAGATTTATATAATAAAAATGGCTATGGTAATGATAAATATGGCAAGTATTTAGCAGGTAATTTTGGTGCCCAATATGCTTTAAAAACATATCCGATTAGTGTTGATGAACAAGAAAAAATTAAAAACACTCGCTTAATTATTACTGATAACATTAAAGATTATAATGGTATTTTAAAAGAAAAATGAGCAAAAAAAATTGCTGATTGAATTGTAACACAAAAGCGAAATGCTCATAAAATTAATGGTGAAATTGACAAAACAATTAATGCTGATTCATTAGGATTAACTGGAACGCCAACTTACGTCTATATTAAAAATGGAAATTATGTTGGGTTCGAAACTGGTGAAGTTGGAAACTTACAAACGGGGGCCAATTCTGACTTATGAATGAATCGTTTTATTAAACATATGGTCTTAGAAGATTGGGATACTGATTATTATTTAACTTAATATATTTCATTGCTAATTTAACCATTAAAACACGTAATTAAGAGCTATTTTTCAAAATAAAATTATTAAATAATTCATACTTTTTCTTGCATATATATATAATACAGGTATATCTTGATAAAAAGTTTCAAGATTAAGAAAAGGAGAAAAAAACAAGGATGAAAAAATTACTAAGTTTATTAAGTGTATTAACAATTAGCGGAACTGCAATACCAACGACAATTGCTGCCAGTCCTTATCGAAAAGAAGAAACTATCAAAAATAGTGAAATAAATTATTCACAAACAAATAATTTAGAGGTTTTAAATAGAAATAAAAGAGATGTTTTTAGTTGAATAGGTGGCGCTGCAACTGATGCTGTTAATTGAACTGGTGGAGCAGTAACTGATGCTGTTAATTGAACTGGTGGAGCAGTTTATGATGGTTCTAACTGAACAGTAACAGCCGTTAAAGATGGGGCTGTTTGATCATGAACAGCTGTAAATAATGTTGGTAAAAAGTGTTTTGGAACTACTAGAGATACATTGGAAACTAGTATTTCTATGGGATCTAGTATTGGTACAGCTGTAATTACCGGGGCTGCAACGGGCGCAGCGACTGGCAGCGCTTTTCCTGTTGTAGGAACTGCAATTGGCGCTGGCGTTGGTGCTATTGGTGCAGGGATAGCAAGTTGTGCTCCAAAAGTTATTGGGTAAGTAAAAACAAAACTGCTATTAAATTTAAAACAAATGGAAATAAATAACTTATTTCCATTTTTAATTAAATTATCAAAATTCAATAGAAAGGTATAATATTAAATATGAAAAAAATAATAAGTATTTTAGGTACAATTAGTTTAGTAGGAACAAGTACAACAAATTTAGTGGCTTGTGATAATATAGCAGAATACACACCGCAAGAATTGGTAAAATTAAAAGGAAAAAACAAAATAAATACTGCTAATCAAGAAATCAGAAACAATTTAGAATGAATAGCACCACAAGAAAAACCATTTAATACAGTTGATAATAAGTATTATTATGTAGTATGAGGAATAGCAAATTGAAATATTAGCAAGCTTAAATATGATAAGTGATGAAATAAAATTTCAAAAAACTTAGAAACAAAATTTAAAGATTTATATTATATTGATGAAGATGAATACTTATATTCATAAAAAAAATTTCCACAGTTTATTAAATCAGTTTATCGTTGAAACTTAGAAGATAATACTGTACCTGATTTAATTATTGATAATAAAGGTACTATAAAAGTTAATGGAGAATAGAAAAAGAGATATTAAAGACTGCACCCCAAAAAGTAAGTAAAATTAAAAAAGAACTTTACTAAACTTTTAGAGGAGGTGCATTTTTTAATGGCAGGAAAAGAACAAAAATTTAAAACATATACTGCAGAATTTCGAAAAAATACAGTAAAAGAAATTGAACAAACATCGTTTACTTATATTGCACAAAAATATAAAGTAAATATAAAAACACTTGATTCATGACAAAGAAATTTTAAAAAAGGAATTTTAAATACACCAAAAGGTCCAAAAGAA
>NZ_RCOO01000324.1:0-673 GCF_003987485.1 Spiroplasma endosymbiont of Megaselia nigra | reverse complement strand
TAGATTTTATTAAAACAAGATTTAATAAATACCACGATACACCAGAACAATTGATTTATCGTTATTTTATAGAATTTGGTATTAAATTTCCTGCTTGTGTTAAAACGTTATATAAATGAATTCGCTTAGGAAAATTAGGATTAAGAAAAGAAAATTTGCCCCACCGTGGTAAAAAATATAAAACAAAACAAAAACCTGATAATCGTGGAAAATTAATTAATTTTAAATCAATTTGAGATATTGAAAATAAACAATCTAATGTTGGTTGATTTGAAATGGATACCGTAATTGGTAAAGACCATCAATCTAGTTGTTTGGTATTAGTTGAACGATCAAGTAATAATTACTTTGCAGTGAAATTAAAAAATAATAGTGCTAACGAAATTGTAACAAAATTTAAAGTTATTGTTATAAACAATAATTTAATTGGGAAAATGAAAGGAATAATAACAGATCGCGGCAAAGAATTTAGTAAATGAAGAGAATTAGAAATATTTGCTGAAACACAAATTTATTTTTGTGATTCTGCTTCACCACACCAGAAACCATTAATTGAACATATGAACGGCGAATTTAGATATTGACTGCCCAAGGGAACTGATTTTAATAATGTTAGTCAAAAAACGATAGATTGAATTGTTAATGTTATAAATGATAAACTCCGACCGTGTTT
>NZ_RCOO01000076.1:0-5292 GCF_003987485.1 Spiroplasma endosymbiont of Megaselia nigra | reverse complement strand
GCGATGTTTGTTCAATTTCTTTTACTGTATTTTTTCGAAATTCTGCAGTATATGTTTTAAATTTTTGTTCTTTTCCTGCCATTAAAAAATGCACCTCCTCTAAAAGTTTAGTAAAGTTCTTTTTTAATTTTACTTACTTTTTGGGGTGCAGTCTTAAGATTACCTTTTAAAACATCTTCATACGCTTGATCTGTTACTAAATAAGCACTATTTGATTTTTCACTTAAACACATTTCAACAATTGCTAATCCTAATTGAATTCGTCCCTCTGGTAATCCAATTTGACGAAAACTATCAATTGCTGTTTTGACATGGACCGCAATTGCTGGATTAGCCAAACCAATATCTTCATAAGCAATAATTAACATTCGACGCAATAATGCTTCGTGATCACCACTTGCTAATAACCATGCAAAATAGTGAAAGCTGCGTCAACATCATTACCTCGAATTGACTTTTGCAAGGCTGATTTTAAATCATGATGTTCATCACCTTCTGCAAAATTAATTAAATTAGCCGTTGGAGAAATATTATTAATAATTGTTGTGGTAATTTCTTCTGTGGAATATAAATTTAAACATAATTCTAATATATTAATTGCAATTCGTAAATCACCACTTGCTAATTGACAAATTAATAGTAACGCATCATTAGTAATTGCTAACGGTAATTTTTTCTTTGTAATTATTTTCTGTAAGCCAGTTAGCATTTCATCAACAGTAATTCGTTCTAATTTAATAATATTAGCTCGTGATATTAAAGCTGGATTAATCACAAAATAAGGATTTTCTGTTGTACAAGCAAACATAATTAAGTGTCCATTTTCTAAATACTGCAATAAAATATCTTGCCGATCTTTATTCATTCGGTGTACTTCTTCCAAAATAATAATAAATCGTTCAAAATTTGCTGCTTGCTTAATAATTTTTTCTAAATCTTGTTTTTTATCAATTTCAGCATTAAAAATTGCATACTCAAGTTGTAAATCATTGGCTAATGCTCGAACAATACTACTCTTTCCAACGCCCGGATCACCATAAAAAATTAATGAACTTGCATAATTATATTTCAACATTCGTGAAATAACACCATTGTGATCATTAATAAGGTGGCTTTGCCCAATGATATCAGTTATTGTGGTTGGTCGTAAGACAAATGCTAATGGTTCAAACATTTTTTCGCTCCTAAGTATTTTTTTACATCATAACATAAAAAAACTGATAATTATCAGTTTTATAATAAACCAACGCTAACCTTGGCAGTATTATTGTTGGTTTTGATTTTAATTCATAGTTGCTCTATGCTGACCATATTTGCTATTTTGATATGCTCGTTAATTCTTATAGCAACTTGTAACATTCTTAATAATCTAATTCTTTTGTTTTCTGATATTCTTGGCGAATAATATCATAAATATCTGATTCAAATTTTTTTGTTCCATTAATAACTGCTAATAATGGTTGTTCACCAATTTTGGCTGGTAATTGTAATGTGTCTTCAAAGTAGTGATCAATTCCTTTGATTAAACCACCACCACCACAAATGGTAATTCCATTGCGGAAAATATCTCCCGCTAATTCTGGCGGTGTTTCTTCTAAGACTTGAACTGCTAAATCAATAATTCGTGATACTGGAACTTTTAAAACTTCCCGGATTTCTTCTGGCGTCAACTCAATTTCTCGTGGTAATCCTGAAACAACATCGCGTCCATACACTTTCATTTTTCGTTCATCACCATATTTTGCTAATGAACCAATTTCAATCTTAATCATTTCTGCTGTTTTAATTCCAATTTCTAAACCATATTGAGAACGAACATATTTTAGAATTTCATCATTTAAATAATTTCCAGCAACTTTAACTGATTTTGATAATACAATATCCCCTGAAGCAATAACCGCAATATCCGTTGTTCCTCCTCCCATATCAATCACTAAATTACCAAAAGGTTTATAAATATCAACCCCACCACCTAACGCAGCCATTTTAACTTCTTCTTCAACAAAAACTTTTGTTGCGCCTAGATTCATCGCAATTTTTCTCAAAGCATTTTTTTCTAATTCGGTAATAACTGATGGACAAGCTAATAACATAATTGAATTAGCTAATTGTTTGGTAACTCTTAAACGATTAAAAATATACTTTAATTGTGCTTCTGTTGCACGAATATCTGTAATAACTCCATCAACCATTGGTCGAACAATTCTAATTGTTTTATTTCCTTTTCCAATCATTTTATATGCTTCATTTCCGACAGCAATAATCCGATTTTCTTTAATTTTATATGCCACAATGGATGGTTCATTATAAACAATTCCACTCCCCGAAATATAAACCAGAGTGTAAGCTGTTCCTAAATCCATTGATACAAAAGTTGGCTTCTTATTATTAAATATGGCCATATCAAATCCTCCTTGGTTAATATTATAATCTTTTTTCTTAGTAAAAACAATAAGTATTATTCGTAAACTAGTTAACGTTGGAATAAAGTAAGTATTTTTTTAATAGCCATAAATTTAATGCTTTTATCCCAAAAATAGTAACAAGACTTTGCATGGATTAGTAGCTTTTTTTGGACATTTTTTAAATAGACTTTTGTTTTCCTAACAGGTAATTAATTTATTTTTTGGATATTCATATAATTCTTTTTGTTATTAACTCTAATTATTTATTGGCAATAGAATTTTTCTTATTTCCATTTTTAACTTATAATCCATAGTCGCATTCTAATTTTTTCATCTTTTAAGTTCTTTGTTATTTTGTTTTTTCATATAAAAAGAACATCTCTTTAATAAAGTTTTAACATAATTTTTATTTTTTATGTCTACTTTATTTTAGATGCTCAAAAGTTGATTTTTGTTTTTTATGTAAATACTTTTTAATTAATAAACGAGGGAGAATAATCTCTATGGTATTTGCTACGCTGTCTTAAATGTAAATGATAGATTATAACTTGAACCATTAAAATTAATTTTCACTGCTAATGAAACATTTTTGTTTTCCTCAAAATATTCTTTTTTAATATTTCCTTCTTCATCTAAATATTTTTCTTTATCTTCATCGGAAGTAATTAATTTTTCTTTAATACCAGTTAAGAATAAAGTTTATAAACTTGTATTTTTAATTTTATCAATATCATATTGTTTTACTTCAACATGTTCATTGTTTAATAAAACTAGGCCAATTTTTTCAACAATTTTTTTCATAACTTCTTTACGTTTTTCATCCGTTCATTTCGCCCCTAATTTTTCTGATAAAAGGGGAATAATATGATCATTTAAAAATGTTTCATTAACAAATTGTCATCCATCTTCTGTTTTATCAATGTCTTTAACATCTTTCATATTTTTTAAAACATTTGCAATTTCTTGGTCAATGTTATTTGTCTCTGTGTCTTTGTGACAAGCAGTCAGATTTCCACTAATTACTCCTGACAAAGCAAAAATACCAAATAAGGATAATATTTTTTTCATCTCTTCTTTTCCTTTCGTTTATTCTTTTAATAAAGTATTTTTCCATAGTTAGTAAAATACTATCATAATTATTAAGAAAATTATTTTTAAGATAATCATTTGCTGAAATAAAATAACTATCTACATCTTCGTTGCTAAATCATATTTTTATCATAAAAAAATAATTAATATTGTTAAATATTAATTATTTAAATTTTGCTGTTTAAAACCCATTTTAGTATTTTACTTATTTAAATTAAGTTTCATTTTCATTTTCTTTATTTAATTTTTCTAAAATTTCTTCACAGGTTTTAATTAAATTTTTAACTTTATTAATTTCATCTTCACGATATGGGTCAGATGAAGTTGTCATTAATTCCAATTGTTTTTTTAAAATATTATTTTCATTTGTAATAATAGCAATTGAATTTTCTCTAATTTTTTTATCACTAAAATCACCATCATTTTCTAAAAATAAAATTTGGTAATCACAATCATAGACAATTGCTTGATATTCATACATTTAAACCATATTTGCATCTATTATTTCTTGCAATTCAGAACACATTTTTGAACTACCACATATTTCCTGAATTGATTCTGATGAATTTAGTTCATCAATTTCTTTTTTTGCTTTTTCAAATAATTTTTGATTTTTTTCTTTTAATTGCAAATAATAATTGATATCTTTTACTTCTTCTGGTGGCTCAATTGGTTTTAAATTAGGTGGATTTGAACCATAATCAAAACTTTTACATCCAAAAGTATAAATTGTTAATTGCATTGGTATACTGCATAACAAAATTCACAATCGTTTTTTCATAAGTTTTATCCTCGTGCTAAGTTTGAATTAGCGTTCTTTTCTTTTGGCAGTTTTATAACCTCGTTGAACATGCTCATAAGAATGTTTTTTAACTTGTTTGATTCCTTTTGTAGCAATCTTCATAGATTTTCTACCGAGATAATTTGCTCCAGCAAGAGCTTCTGTTTTCATAAAGTTTTTAGTTTGCTTAAGATTTTTCTTAACTTTTCCAAAACTTCCTGTTGATGTTGGATTAACATCATATGAATCTCCTCATGTCGCTTTTGTTGAGTCTCATCCATTTTTAACTGCTCAAATTGAACGACCAAGAGCATTACCTCCAACCCGCAATCATTTTCCAAGCATTCCTAAAGCTCCTGTTCTTGTTTCTAAAAAACTTAGTGGCGTTATCCCCTGGCTTTGGTTTTGACTACCCCCACCACCACTAAACGTATCCATCCCGGGCAGTCCTGGCATTCCCGATGAATCTTTTTTATGTTTTTTTTTCGCAAAACCAAGTGCTTTTTTAGCAACCTTCCTGGCTCCCATTGCAAACATACCAGCTGCCATTGTACTACGAATTGAATTAAGACCATCTGACATTCCAATTGCTTCACCAATAAAAGCTGAAAGTAAATTTGTAATGCCCCATACACCCAGTGCTCCTCCTAAAATACAAATAATTTGCAAAAGCATTCTTACATAACCAGGAAAATCAGAAGGACCAAAATTAGGACCTGAAATAACATTAATATATATCATAAAAATATAATAAGCCACCAACGCTGTTTATGCCGCTAACATTTTTGATAACACCATATCTTTTCATGTTAGTGCTCTTTTTCCTTCATCTTGCACCATCGTTGCCATTACAACTGGAGCAAAGACTGCACCCCAAAAAGTAAGTAAAATTAAAAAAGAACTTTACTAAACTTTTAGAGGAGGTGCATTTTTTAATGGCAGGAAAAGAACAAAAATTTAAAACATATACTGCAGAATTTCGAAAAAATACAGTAAAAGAAATTGAACAAACATCGC
>NZ_RCOO01000075.1:0-5334 GCF_003987485.1 Spiroplasma endosymbiont of Megaselia nigra | reverse complement strand
TATAACAAAATACAAAAATTTTAATGAGCTAAAAAATATGATAGATAATTATATTGTTGAGTATAATAATTATAGAAGGGTTTTAAAATTAAAAATGCCTCCAATTCAATTTGAATTAAAAAGCATTTTAAATTAAAAAAATAATTCTCAGTTATTTGAAACTGTGCAAATCATAATTAATATGATTTTTTTTTATTTATCTTTTGATTTATTAGAATCATCTTTTTCAAAAACATTATCATTCTTAAACTCATCATCAAATAATGTTGGATCCATTTCATATTTTTGTCCATTCATCATTGCAGTAACTGCTTTTTGGTATTCTGTATTGGCACGAATTAATTTATTACGGTCTGTTTTAGGAGCTAAAACTGCTAAAATAATAACCATAATTCCTGCAAGAAGACCAGCAATCATTGAAATAATTGTAAAAATATGTAATACTTGGTAAGTTGTGCTATTATAAACTTCGCTTACTAAACTATTAATTGTCATAGTTAAATCTGAATCTGGTAATAATAATCATTCTGTTATTTCTAATTGTGGGTCGTTTTTAATAATATAGCCATTATTAGGTACCGATATAATATTAAAATATTTCTCAACAACATTTGGTAATAATACTTGAATTAATGACAATGAAGAATAAAGAAGAATAATGATTGATAATACAACTGGTCAGAATCTAACAACATAATTATCCCGTTTAAAACGCTTTTTCCCTAATAATTCATAACCCAAGAAAATTCCTGGCAAAATCGATAAAATTCCTGAGAAGGTTTGCAATCCGGCGGAGTGCATTAATAAAAATTTATATTTTGAACCAAAACTAAATACTTCACTAAAATTATTGTTAGCATTATGTAAAGCACTATCAGCACCACCACCAATAATAAAAATTGCACTAGTTCCTGGGATTGTATAAACAATTACTTTTGTGTCTAAATAGATATTTAAATAGGAATTTAAAAATCACAATAAAATTAACAAAACAGAAGCTAAAATAACAAAACGAGCAACAATTTTCTTTAAAATTGGCATATACTTTGGTTTTGAAGTATAAAAATAAAACCGTGGGTCTAAGCGTGGATGAATTGGCATATTTGCCATTTGCTGCATCATTTGTGACATATCAAATTTACTTGGATCACTAAAGTCCAGGCTAATGCCACCCATTGGCGCTCCTATGCCCCCAATTCCTCTTGCTGGTCCTACTTCCGGTTGTGATGCGTTTGCCCTTTCTTCATTAGCTTTAACTTTTAACTTATCACGAGCATTATCAATTGCTTTTTCATCAGTAAAATCAGCTGTGGCATCAATTAACTCATTAGTAACGATGTTTTCTCTGGTAATATAATTTTTTTCAACACCAAAATTTGAAACAATATATTGCACAAAAGCAACATATTCTTCATCTAAAATATTAAAAGTAGCCCCGTCAACCTTTTCAATTGTTTCTGATTCATTAGTAATATCAGCCAAAACTTGAGCAAATGAAAGAGTAAATTTATTATCATTTAAATTTGCATTAAATTCTTTTTCTAATGTTAATAAATTACAAATTTGTTGAATTACTAATTTTTTAAAGTCCTGGTTAACTATTACTTGTGCCTTAATATTATCATCGTTAAAGATATTATATAATGTATAAACTATATGGGCATATAATTTATTTTCTTTCATTTATTTATGTCCCTCATCTCTCTTTTTGTAATAATTTAATTTATATCAAATAATTTAATTAAATACAAATCACTACTAATTTCTTTTCTTATTATACCTTTTTTTATATTATAATCAATTCAAAATAATTCTTGAATAATATTATTTGCTTTATTAATACTGAAATTATGCATATGCTCTGAAATTTTTTTTACTCGAAACGGATGAATTTGTAAAATTTCTGCAATTTGTGAAGGTGTTTTTTTTAAAGCAGATAAAACAATAATATCTCTTGTAAAAATAATACTGTTGGTAATTAATGCTAATAAAGCAATACTATTTAAACCCCGTTCTTGTAAATAATGATAATTTATTAAAAAACTATTCAAATCATTTTTTAATAAATCATCAACTAATTTAAAAATATCGGTATCTAAATACTTTGTCATATTATTTTCAATTAATTCCATCGTAATATTTGAGTTTATTAATAACAATTTTTCTAATTCATTTTTAATAATATATAAATTATTTGGCAAATATTCAACAATCTTAGAAATTAAATTTTGTTTAATCGTCCCATTATGCTTTGTAATATAATCATCAATAAACTTAATTAATTCATTATATGATAAATTTGTTGCTTTTAAAACACTAGTTAGTGCTAACATTTGTTTAGTTATTTTTAAACGATTACTAAGTTTATTGACTGGACAAATAAAAATAATAAAAGTACTCGGATTTGGAGCTGTTAAATATTCCATTAAACTTGTTAAATAACTTTTATTGTCTATTTTTGTCTTAATCTTTTCTTCTGTAAGAAAATAACTATCATTAACCATTATTATTCTTTTTTCTGAAAACATTGGAATTGTGTTGGCATCATTCAGAATAGATAATAGGTGGTCTTCTAAATAATTATATTCTTGTAAATAATACTCATTATCAGGATTAATTTTTTTTAAAATCTTATTTTTTTGCATTTTAATTAAAAAAGCATCTTCTCCATATATTAAAAACATCTTTTAAAGCTCCTTTAGAATGTTCTAAAACTTATGACAAAGTAATATTATCATATAAAGTAAAAAATAAATTAGGGATTTAAAATAATTTAATTGCTGTTGATGCTGACATAATATTAAATTGAAGATTCCTTCTACCATTTGTAAAATAAATTTGGCACCTAATTGTTTTTAAATTTTCAACAACAATTGGCGCTGGATAATTTTGGCGTTTTGTTTTTTCACCAGAGATGAAGCAAACCTTTGGTGTTATTTTTTGTAAAAATGCTAAGCTTGAACTAGTTTCTGAACCATGATGCGGAACTTGTAACAGAGTGATCGGATATAATTTTTCTCGTAATAAATTTATTTCAATTTTTTTACTAATATCACCTGTTAATAAGATTTGATATTGACTTATTTTAACCAAAAGCACTAAACTATTATTATTTTCATCTTTATCATTAATTGTTTTATGTAAGACAGTAAATCCTAATCCACCAAATTGAAATGTTTTCAATTTTGTATCATTTTGAATTACTTGTTTAACATTAAAATATTTTTTTACAGTTGGTAAATTATTCTTATGATCATCATGTTGATGTGAAACAAAAATAGCACCAATTCAATTAATACCTGCTCATTTTAAATAATTACTAACTAATTGTTTTGAACGACCATAGCCAACACCAACATCATATAAAACTGTTTTTAAAGTACGCTTGTCTTGAAAAACAATTGTTTGACCGTTACCAACATTTAACATTGTCATTGAATAATGAATACTAGTAAAATATGATTGCAAACTATAACAAATTATTGATAGAATGCAAAATATTCTAAATATTTTGTTTCCAAACACACTTTTATTCATTCCTCATAAAAGAATATAATATAATAAAAGAAATCACAAAGGGACATAACCAATATTTCATATTAAATTAATTTTATTTAAAATCACCATATAATTAATTAAAAATAAGTAAAAATATTGATAAATAAAATAACATGGTGGTATAAAAACAATTATTAAAGAGAATAAATAAATTAATGATAAGATTGGTAACAATAATAAATTAAATAAAATACTAGAAAAATTTAATTGATAATTAAAATATAGCATTCATCCAAGTAGAAAAATAAATACCATTAAGTTATAATATAGCAATTTCTGTCAAAAATAATAATGTTTTGTTTTTGAATTTAAGTTTAAAAATAATCATGTTATTGTAAAAATATATCAAAACCCACTTCCTAAAAAACTATATGGAAAAAATAATAATATTAATAAAATACTTAAATTTCATTTTTGCTTTGCTATTAATTTATAGTCTCAAAAGTGAACATTAAATAGTTATAACGATAACAAGACAATTGCTTTTACACTAGCAAAATAAAAATTTAATAAATATAAATAAAAAAATAAGAATAAGTAAATTAAAAAATAATAACCTTTTCGTCGTATTATTCGTTTAAAAATTTTGCTTAAAATATAAAACAAAATATTAAGATGATAACCTGAAACAATTAACAAATGAATAACGCCCAATTGAAGAAAATAATCATATAAAACAAGTGTTGTCTTTGTTTTTGTCCAAATAAAAATAAAGCAAGCGTATCTTTTGTTAAGTTATCATAACTATTAAAAAACTTTGTTATTTTGGCAAGAATAGTATTTCCAGGTTTAACATCAATTACTTTTGTTATATTAAACTGATGAAAAATGTTATTAGCATTCAAAAATGATTGCATATTTAATTCATACACATTAGGTCCTGATTTAATGTTTGAATAATAACCCTGTAAACAAATTTGATCATGTAAATTAAAATTAATAGTTGTTTTTAAAAAATATTGTTTTCAACCAACACTAAAATAATAATAACCATTTCCTTGTTTTTGAATTTTGCCACAAACAATGTTGTTCTCCTGCAAACTTGGTTGTTGTAAATAATAATGACATAATGCTGAAACAATGATTGCAAAAATTAATACTCCTCAATAAATTTTTTGTTGTTGCCAAATCAAAATAAACCCTAAACATAAAACGACTAAAATTGACCAATAACTATTAATCAATAATACCATCCACTAATAAAAATTGTTCTTGTTTTAAAAATTTTAATTTAGATTTTAAATTAAAAAACACAAAATAACCTTAAAATATTAAAATATTTTACATAAGTTCCTGCTAAATATTGTTGTAATTTATTTATTATCTTTTTTGTATCAGTAGTTTCTAATTGTAAAATATTTATTATTTGAGAATGTAAAAATTGTGGAATTAAAACCTGATTCAAAAGTTGTTTGGTAATTAAATAGCGGTGGTATCATTTAATATATTTTGGGGTTGGAATTAAACCAATATTTGTCAATTGCCGATATTTTTTTGCAATGTATTTTGATTAATTAGCATATAGTTTTGAAACTTAAAATTAAATTTTAATAAAATTTCTTCAATTGAAATACCAAACATTTGTTCAGTTATCTGAAGCGGATTTGGTGCACAGTTTCAAATAACTGAGAATTATTTTTTTAATTTAAAATGCTTTTTAATTCAAATTGAATTGGAGGCATTTTTAATTTTAAAACCCTTCTATAATTATTATACTCAACAATATAATTATCTATCATATTTTTTAGCTCATTAAAATTTTTGTATTTTGTTATA
>NZ_RCOO01000074.1:0-5350 GCF_003987485.1 Spiroplasma endosymbiont of Megaselia nigra | reverse complement strand
GATACTATTTTTTGTTTATTTAATTGTAAAAGTCATGGAGCTTTTTTAATAATTCATACCTAACTTTATAATAGTTTAAATCTTTTTTTCCAAATGGTTTTTTTGGACCTTTTGGTGTATTTAAAATTCCTTTTTTAAAATTTCTTTGTCATGAATCAAGTGTTTTTATATTTACTTTATATTTTTGTGCAATATAAGTAAGCGATGTTTGTTCAATTTCTTTTACTGTATTTTTTCGAAATTCTGCAGTATATGTTTTAAATTTTTGTTCTTTTCCTGCCGTTAAAAAATGCACCTCCTCTAAAAGTTTAGTAAAGTTCTTTTTTAATTTTACTTACTTTTTGGGGTGCAGTCTTGGAAACGATAATGAAAATTACCAAGCAATTCGTTATGAAGGGTATGGACCAGGGGGTAGTGCAATTATTGTTGATACATTGACAAATAATGTTAACCGTGCTGTGGCAGAATTACGCAATTGTTTTACTAAAACAGGTGGTAAACTAGGAGTTAATGGGGCTGTCGTGCATTTATTTGATCATTTAGCAGTGTTTGCTTTTACAGGTAAAACGGTTGAAGAAGTATTAGAATTATTATTACTAGCAGATTGTGATATTAATGATGTTGTTGCTGAAGATGGACAAATTGTTGTTTATGCGCCAGGAAGAACAGCATTTAATAGTGTTAAAACGGCATTAGATCAAGCCGGGATTACAACATTTCAAATGGCAGAAATTACAATGCTTCCCCATGACCGGATTACTTTACAAGGAGATGACGCTGAACAATTTGAAAAAATGTTAAATATGTTAGATGACATTGATGATGTGCAAGATGTTTATCATAATGTTTTCCTTGCTTAGTTCAGATTGAAAAGCAGGAAAACAACTTGGGAAATTAGAAACAATTGAAAAATTATCGCTAATAGTGCATAATAATAGTAAAGTAAAAAAGGAGTTTAGATAATAATGTCAAATTTTTTGGGTGGTAGTATGACAATGAATGTGATTTTAGTCGTAATTGTAGTCGCAGTTATTATTTTTGCAATTGTTTCTTCAATTATGGGACGAAAAGCACAACGCATTGAACGAGAAAAACGAAAAAAACAAGTTAAAGATAAAATTAAACAATATATTAAAGATACTGATAATCGTAAAAACTTAAGATTAGAATATGAAAAAGTTATTGCTCGTAAAGGAAAAGAATTTAAATATCGCGATATTTTTGATGTTATTGTTGATATTTATGAAGCAAAAACAAATGCTTTTTTAGAACAAAAAGCTTTTGAAATTGAAGGTATTTCAAAAAAAAATAGTAAAAAACAATATGAAACAACTTGAATTGTTAACCAAGAAATTGATTTAGAAGAAACAAAACATCGAATTGAAATTAGTGAAAAAAAGGTTAAGTTAACAAAAGAAGAAAAAAAAGCAGCAAAAATTGCGGCAAGAAAAGAATATGAAGCACATCGTGCTGAAATGCTTAAAAAGCGTGAAGAAGAACGGAAATTGCGAAAAGCTGGACAACTTCCTGTTGATGAACGCCCAAAACCAAAACCAGAGAAATTTGTCCCTACAAAATAAGTTCTATCTTATTTTCTTTGTCTTTAAAAAGCAAATCCGAAATAAAGAAAGTGAAGTGCAATAATGGATTTAGAAATAACTTTAAAAAAAGAAGATTTTAAACGATTTAAAAAATGTTTTAAAATTGCTTGAACATTAGCTTCACGAAGTAATTTAAAAACAGTGCAAGAATGAGTGACAGTTCAAAAAATTTCGGTCTTTTTTGACTTGCAAGATAATATTAACAGTGCCAAAATTGATGAAGCTATTTTTATTGATGATGATGAAAATGAGAAGGGAAAAGTTTTATTTCAACCACATTTGTATGATTTAGCGCTAGAAACTTATTGACCAGCAGCTGAGGATACGGATAGTAATGATGTTCGAACTTTACCAGATGAGATTCAAACAACGATGGCAGATGTTCAAATTGATTTTTATCCCGGTGAAACAATTGCTGATGGGAATGAAGTTGGCCAACGCGCACGTGAATATTTTATGCGTGATTATACCTATTTTAATTTAGAACATTACAGCAAGAAAATTGCTTTTGCAAAGACAACTGAAGTGTTAGCAAATCCAAACTATGATGTTTATTTTGAACCATCTTTTGTTTATAACAATTGTATTACAAAGTGTGATATTTTAAAGAAACTTCCAGATGGTACTTATCATTTAATTGAGGTTAAAGCTTCAACTGGTCGGAAATATGATAAAGAAGCACAAATGTATGTTGACAAGGATGTTAAGGATGAATATGGTTATGATGTTGCCTATCAGTATTATGTTTTAACCGGGGCAGGCTTAATAATTAGTCGGGTTTCGTTAATGTTGTTAAATTCGGAGTATCAACGGATTGGTGATATTGATGATGACCAGTTGTTTATGTTTCAAGATTATTATAAATTGCCAACCAAAACCTTGCCGGCTATTAGTTTATTAGAATTTTGTCAGCAAATGATGACTGGACAATTTGCCAAACGTGTTGAAAAGAATCGCATCATTACTGATGATTTAGCTTTAATTAAACATTATTTTATGCAACCAGTTGAAACAATTTTTCTATTATTTAGTAAGGAACAATGTTTCAATGGAAAAGGTGATCGTTATGGTTATTGCCAACATGTTACTAGTTATTTACCACCGCATCATAGTGTCTTTGAGTTAACTCGTGGGATGGAAAAAAAGACATTATTAAAATATCAAGAACACATTGATTTGTTAAAAGATATTGTGTTACCATTTACCTTTAAACAATCAACGCGACAAAAAAAGCCAATTTTATTTTCAGAAAAACAACAACGCCAAATTCTTGCTGTTCAAGATAATGCCCCAGTTGTTAATCCAAAGAAGGTTGCTATTATTAATCAAATTTTAGAACAGTATCAGTATCCAATATATATGTATGATTTTGAAACAATGAAAGCGGCAGTTCCTCGCTTTGATTATTCATATTCTTATCAGCAAATTCCGTTTCAATATTCAGTCCATCTTATTAAAGATAATCACTTTGATTATCAAGATGAAACGACAATGGAACATTATGCCTTTTTAGCAGATGGTGAAGGTGATCCACGCTTAGCACTAATTAAACATTTAGTTACTGATTTATTTAGACATGGCGGAGGGGTTTATGTTGCTTATTATAAGAGTTTTGAATGTAAGGTTTTAGCCGAATTAATTAGTTATTTAACAATCTTAATTAATCAAAGTCGCAACGAGGAACTTATGACAACTTATCAAGATTGCCAAAAAAAATTAAGGATTATTCGAAATAAAACAATTGATTTAATGGATTTTTTTCAGGACTTTATGATTTATAAAAAAGAATTTTATGGTTCAGCTTCAATTAAAAAAACACAACCAGCATTTGATAATCAATTTACTTATCAAGCATTAAGGGTGCAAAAAGGTGATATGGCGAGTGAAATCTTTCGTCGCCGGGTGGAGAATAATATTCCAATCACCATTTGACAAAAATCATTTCGAGGAGAAATGTTAAAATATTGTAATCGGGATACATTAGCAATGGTTGTTATTTATCAACATATTGTTCGTTTAATGGGATCTTTAACACCAATTAAGGGAGGGAAAAAAGATGCAGAAATATAGAGTAATTTTTATGGGAACGCCAATCTTTGCAACAGCTGTTTTAAAAGCTTTACAAAAGTTAGCACCAAAAATTGAAATAATTGGAATTGTTACCCAACCTGATCGTAAAATTGGACGTCAGCAACTCGTTCAATTTTCTCCAGTCAAAGAATTTGCCTTAACAAATCAGATTCCTGTTTTTCAACCAGAAAAAATTAATGATCTTTATACAGAGTTAGGAACTTTCCAACCAGATGTTATTGTAACGTGTGCTTATGGGCAATTTATTCCAGAGCGAATTTTAAAATTAGCACGTATTAATTGTATTAATGTTCATGCTTCATTATTACCAAAATTACGTGGTGGGGCGCCTATTCATAAGGCTATTATTTATGGTGAGCGAGAAACGGGGATTACACTAATGAAAATGATTAAAAAAATGGATGCAGGAGAAATGTATGTTCAAACAGCAATTCCAATTAGTGCCACCGAAACAGCCTCATCTTTGCATGACCGGTTAATGGTTTTAGCAGGCACAATGATTGAAAAATATTTATTAGATATTATTACTGGTAAAATTAAAGGAACACTACAGGATGATAGTCAAGCAACATTTGCTTATAATATTACACGTGATGAAGAAAAAGTAAATTGGTTTTTACCAAAACAAAAAATTGTTGACCAAATTCGTGGATTATATGCATGACCAATTGCTTATACAACTGTTAATAATATTCATTATAAATTGCACCAAGCAATGATTACTTTAGAGCCATTAGCGGAAAAAGACGCTGATTTTGTAAATGGGACAATTATTGATATTTCAAAATTAGGGATTAAAGTTAAAGTTGAAGATGGTTATTTGCTAATTACGCGTTTAAAACGCGAGGGAAAAAAAGTAACTGATGCTAAAAATTACTATCATAATGCCTCGTCAGAAATTATGGTTAGAAATATTTTTATTTAAAATGTATCGTTTAAAATCACTAAAATATTTAGCAACAACAGGATTAATTACTGCTTTGTTAGTAGTTATTGCTTATATTTCCCAATTTATTCAGTTCAATTTTGGTGTTGGTAAAGGGATTATTCAGTTAGCAGATGGGTTATTTTTAGGTTTAATAACGTTAATCAAAGGACCAATGTTATTAATTAGTGGTATTTTGTATGTAACAATTATTGATCTTGTTACCGCTGGTTTTATTTTTATTCCTATTTCAATTTTAATTAGAATTTTAATGTTTTTAATTACTTATTTTGGTGCTCGCATTTTAAGTCGCTATGGTGCTATTTTTGTTAGTTCTTTAATGTTATTATTATATGTTTTGTATAGTTATTTCTTATTTGGGCGTGTTGTTGCAATTGTTGAATTAATTGCTGATGCAATTCAAATTGCTGTTGCAACAATAATAGGAATTACGTTAGCAATTGTTTTTGTTCAGATTAATGAGCATAGTACAAATAAAATTTGAAATGATGAACAATTTTGACATTATAAAAAGAGTAATTAGGACATAAATTAGAGTGCACCCAAAAAAGTGAGTATTAGTAAAAAAGGTTTATAAACTTTTATTTATTATATCCTTTTCTTCGCGGCTTGAATATCATTTATTTCATTTTTTAACATCATTAATATATTCGTCATGCGATAAGTAAATATTGTTATGAATTGTTGCTTTTTTTAATAAAGAATGAAAACT
>NZ_RCOO01000073.1:0-5499 GCF_003987485.1 Spiroplasma endosymbiont of Megaselia nigra | reverse complement strand
TCAGAAAAAACCTATTTTATTAAGTGTAAAAGATACTATCTAACGATTAATCCAATAAATATAAGTATTTTTACAAAATAAAAAGCACTTTATTTTTTTTCAATAAAGTGCTACATTTGCATTTACAATTTACAATCAATAAAAATAAATAATTTTATTTACAAAAAAATTCATGATTAAGAAGTAAAAATAACTTTTTTAAAATAAAATTTTTAAGGTATAATAATTAACAACACAGTAAAATAGAAAGGTCATTAGTGATGGAAGAATACATATCCCAGAATAATAGCAACTTAGAAACTAATTTAAAAACTAATTTTGAAACGGGTTTAACTTCAGAAGAAGTAATTGCTCGGCAAAAACAATATGGAAAAAATGAATTACCAAAAAGTAAAGTAACCCCATGATATGTTATTTTTGGCAAAGCCTTAATTGAACCAATCCAATTAATTTTAATTGCAGCAGCTGTAATTTCAGTAATTGCGCCAATGATTGGAAATAATTGACAAATTCAGGACGAATATTTTATTGATTTTTCAGTAATTGCAGCAATTGTTATCCTTGATGCAATTTTAGAAACAATCCAAACAGTAAAAGCACGGAAATCAATGGCCGCTTTAAAATCTTTATCAAAACCAAAAGCGGTCGTAATTCGAAATAATTCTCAGCAAGAAATTCCAGCCAATGAATTAACAGTTGGTGATATTGTTATTTTAGAAGCAGGAAAATATGTTCCAGCGGAATTACGCATTATTGAACAATCTGATGTATTTATTGATGAAGCAATTTTAACGGGGGAAAGTGTTCCTGTTCATAAAACAGCTTACCCAATTGAACCAACAACAATTTTGGCAGAAATGAAAAATATTGCTTTCATGTCAACTTTTATTACAGCTGGGCGAAAAATTGGTGTAGTTATTAAGGTTGGTCAACAAACAGAAATTGGAAAAATTGCAACAACAATTAATGAAACAGAAGAAACTGCTACAAATTTAGAAAAAAAACTAACAAAGTTTTCGTATTGAATTGCAGGCTTAAGTTTTATTATTGCTATTGTTATTTTTTTAGCATTATACTTTAATGGTAATAAAAGTGGATGAACTAATTATTTAATGGTAGCAATTACTTTAGCAATTGGGGTGATTCCAGAATCATTAGCAGCAGTTGTTTCGATTACTTTATCATTTTCAACCAAACGAATGGCAAAACAAAATGTGATTGTCAAAAAACTTGCTAGTATGGAAACATTAGGAAGTGTCAATGTTATTTGTACTGATAAAACAGGAACTTTAACACAAAATAAAATGACAGTTAAAAAAGTAATGATGAATAATGCTGTAATTAATGCTGACGAATACGTTAATAGTAGTCTGGATCAGCACCAAGATTTATTTTTAAAAGCATTAGTTTTATGTAATGATAGTGTTACTGAAGATAAAGAACGGATTGGTGATCCAACAGAATTAGCATTAGTTGATTATGCTGAATTATTTGCTTATGATGAGCAAGATTCACGTGATAAATGAGAACGAATTGATGAAGTTCCTTTTGATTCTGAACGGAAATTAATGTCAACTTTAAATGTGATTGAAGGGGTTAGTACAACTTTTACAAAAGGTGCATTGGATAGTTTATTAGAACGTTGTGATCGCATTATGATTCAGAATGAAATTTTAACATTAACAAAAAAAGATAAAGCATTGTTGTTAAAGTTAGCAGATGATTTATCAGCGCAAGCATTACGGGTATTAGCTTTTGCTTATAATACTAATTTTGCTGATGAACAAGACCCCGAGGCGTTAGAAAAAAATTTAATTTTTTTAGGAGCTGTTGGTATGATTGACCCTGTTCGTCAATCTGCTATTGAAGCAGTAAAAAAAGCACATGCTGCTGGAATTAAAGTTGTTATGATTACTGGTGATCATGCAACAACTGCTCTAGCAATTGCAAAAGAATTAGACTTAGCTTATTCAGAATATGAAGTAATTTCTTCAGAGCAGTTAAATGCAATGACAGATAAGCAATTAATTCGAATTGTTGATAATATTAAAGTATTTGCACGAGTTAATCCTGAACATAAAGTTCGGATTGTTAATATTTTACAGCAGAAAGATTATCTTGTGTCAATGACAGGAGATGGGGTTAATGATGCTCCAAGTTTAGTAAAAGCTGATGTTGGGGTAGCAATGGGAATTACTGGAACAGATGTTGCAAAACAAGCAGCTGATGTTATTTTAACGGATGATAATTTTGAAACAATTATTAAAGGGGTTAATGAAGGCCGTAATGTTTATCAAAAAATTTGCCGAGCAATTACGTTTGTGATTGGAGTTAATTTAGCAAATGTTTTATCAATTTTTATTTTATCCTTAATTAACCATGTTTCACCAGTTGAAGCAACTGATATTTTATGAATGAATTTAGTTATTGAATCAATTTTAGCAATTTGTATTGGAATGGCTGATAATGATGATATATTAATGACAATTAAACCGGTGCAAGGGAAGAATCCCTTATTTCGAAATATTTGAGGACCAATGATTCGCATTACAATTTTAACAACAAGTGTTTGTGTTGGCGCTTATTATTTTGGAATGAGTTTTGTTCCAACTCAAGCATACGAAGCTTATGGTTATCAAACAGTTTTTTATTTTTTACGAAGTAGTGATCCTAATATTACAATTGAAATGAAATTGCAAATTTCTGATATTGGTCGAACAGGAATTTTTATTGCTTTAACTTGTGCACCAATTATGTTTGTTAATACTGTTACTTTAACAAATTGAAAAATAAAACAACGTTTTACTCCAATTATTAATCGACCATTAATTTATGCCGCAATAGGAGCAGTTTTATTAAATATTGTTATTTTGTTTATTCCTTGAATTAATAATAAAGTACTAAACTTAAATGATTTAGAAGTTTATAATTTAAATAATTGATATTTTATTCCTTCTTGTTTAGCAATGGCAATGATTCCTGTCACAATTATTGTGATAACTGACGCTTGTCATTTTTGATGACATCATGGGTTAAAACAATACTTACGAAAACTTGGTAAAATTAAAATAAGAAAGTTATAAAGGAATAATTGTATTACAAATAATTTTTAGGAAATATTATATTGAGCAATTAAGTTGTTAAAGGCACGAGGGTGCTTTTTTTTTATTTTTTATTATTATTCAATATAATAATAAGTATCTTAGATTTCAAAAGATGAAGTTAATGAACAAGATTTACTAATGTTTGCTAAATTAATAATGGATTTTTGAAATTATTATAAGTTAATACTTATAAAATTTGATATAATAAACAGGACTATAAGGAGAAAATATGGCTATTGAAAAAACAAAAGATAAAAACTTAAATCAAAAAGAAAATCAGTTATTAAATAAAAAAATAAATTCTTACACATTAGAAAAGTTAATTCGTCATAGTAATAAAGGTAAGGTTGAACCAGCAAATAAAATGATTGCTGAATATTATGCTCGTCGTGATAAAGAAATGCAAGCAGCAAAAGTTCGCCGTGAACAAGCTAACCGTGGTGGAATTTATAACTTTAGTCTGGCAAAATATGATAATTTTTTTAAAACAGTTAATACAACAAATAAAGAATTAACAAAACAATATAATTTACATACTGCTAATCTTAAAAGTGAAAAAGTGTTACCAATTGATCGTTTTTCACCGCAATATTTAGCAAAGCAAAATAAGATAGGTATTAAAAAAGAAAACGATAATCGTCCGGTAATTGATTTGTTTGATGAAAATAATAATGAAAAACAACCAGCAATTATTGTTTATGATCCAGTAAAAGGGATATATGTGATGCAAGAACCAAAATTAGGGCGAAAAGAAACATCAAGTTCTGAAACAAGTCTTGCTGGAAAACTAAAACAGCAAACTATTTCTCGTAAGAGTGGAAATATTAGTAAAAAGAAAGCAATTGAAGAAAATATTTCTAATGATATAACAAAAGATCATACGATAATCTCTAATCGTAGACGCGGTTATTCTGATACAAATAGTATTGATCCAAGTAAAAAATTAAATGTTTTAAGTCAAATACAAGAACAAACGGATGAAACTGAAATCTTTAAGCAGAAATTAGAAGTTAATAAGCCTTTAAGTAAAAATTCACAAAAAGAAAAATCCGAACAAAAGTTTAGTAAAAAACAATTTTTACATGACTTAGAAGCAAATCAAAAAAAAGAAAATATTAATTTACCAAATTATTATCAAACAAATTATTCACCTAAAAAAGGTTTTTCTTCTTTTTGCAGTAAAGTTTTAGATTTTTTTAAAATCACAAAATGAATTAATAAATCAAAACGATGAAATAAGTAGTATTTATAGTTTACTAATTATTTTTTTTAATTAACATGAAAAAGTATTTAAAACTTAAAGCATTAAAAATAATCTTAAAAAATAAAATTAGAGTACCATTATTTTTTTAGGAAGTATGATAAGATAAAAATAGTATTAACTTATTATCTTAATTATTTAAGAAGTGAGGAAAATTAATGGTTATTTTTGAAAATATTTGAAAATTCTTAGCAAATTATTGAGAAGCTTTTATTGCAATTTCATCGCTTATTGCAATGATTACTTTAGGAATGATATCTTTTCGAGTTCAAATGAAAAATTATCAAAAAAATTTAACACGATTAATTAAACGTGATAATCGGCGTTTTAAGAAAAAAGTTCTTGGAACAGGAATAAAAAGTGATAGTATTATTTTTAAAAGTTATATTCGTGCGAAAATGATTTTTATTTTAAATGATGAAGGAGAAAATGTTAAAAGTCAAAATTATTATGTTTCTTTTCGGAATTATAAGTTAATTAAATTAATTTTTCGTAGTATTAATCATCATTTAAAAAAATTTAATTATATTTTAAAATTAATAAAAAAATATCGTATTACTTTAAAAAATATTGAAATTAATAAAAAATCAAAGTTACCAGAAAGTTTTGAATTATATCCTGATTTACCAGAAAATAAAAATTTAGTAACAACTGGTAATAAAGCATATTATCTTAATAGTATTTATGATGCTGAAGGAAATTTAATGGTTCAAAATCAAGTAACGGAAGAAACCATTTGAGGTCAATATAAATTCTTTTTAAACCATGATCGTGATGATATGATTATTACTGTGGTAATTAAAACTAATAAAATTAAAGATGTTAGTCATCTTGCTACAAAAGACCAAAAAATTTTTTTCTCTGTTAATACTGCAGAGAAAAAAAGAACAATTAAAGCAACTTTTAAAAATATGAGAAAATATAATTATTTATAACAATGAATAAAAGTAAAGAGGTATTAGACTGCACCCCAAAAAGTAAGTAAAATTAAAAAAGAACTTTACTAAACTTTTAGAGGAGGTGCATTTTTATATGGCAAGAAAAGGACAAAAATTTAATAAATATACAGCAGATTTTAGAAAAATGATAGTACAAGAAGTTAAAAATAATAAGATAAGTTTTATTGCTCAAAAA